>JBOHDW010000130.1:0-4432 GCA_050700795.1 Nocardioidaceae bacterium
GCTCAGCGCGGCGCGAAGCGCGTCGGCGGTCGCGCCGGCCGCGGCGAGCAGGGTGCGCGCCGGCGAGTCGACGCTGGCCGTCGCGATCAGCAGGTGCTCGGTGGAGACGTAGTCGTCCTTCATCGTCTCGGCGAGGTCGTTCGCGGTGCTCAGGATCTGGAGCGCCGCCCTGGAGTACGACGGCGCACCGACCGTCGAGCCCGAGGCGGCCGGCAGCCGCTTCAGCTCGGCCTCGACCCCGGCCGCGACGACGGAGGGCTGCACGCCGACGGCCTGGAGGAGCGGGTGGATGATCCCCTCCGGCTGCGCGAGCAGCGCCGCCAGCAGGTGGACCGCCTCGACCTGGGCGTGCCCCGATGATGCGGCGGCCGAGATGGCGGCGTTGATCGCCTCCTGGCTCCGCGTGGTGAACCTCGATGCGTCCATGCGTCCCTACCTGTTGAGTGGGGGGTTCTGCCCCGTTGAGTGGGGGGTTCTGCCCCATTGAGTGGGGGGTTCTGCCCCGCCGACGGACGTCAGCGGTGTGGCCGGCGCCAGATCGTGACGGCCCGGTCCTCACCGTCCCTGACCACGGGCAGGTTGCGAGCGCCCTCGGCGGCCCGCACCAGCGCTCGTTCGGCGGCGGCCAGCTGCTGCTCCAGCTCGACGACGCGTAGCCGCAGCGCGTCGACGCGGTGCTCGAGCTCCAGGATCTGGCGCACCCCTTCCAACCCGATCCCGTCGGAAGAGAGCCGGGCGACCTCACGCAGCAGCTCGATGTCGCGCCACGAGTAGCGCCGGCCTCCCCCGCCGGTGCGACCGGGGCTGACCAGCCCCTGCCGGTCGTAGCTGCGCAGGGTCTGCGGGTGCAGGCCGGTCAGCTCCGCGGCGACCGAGATCACGAACACGGGTACGTCGGGACCGGGTGCCCCCTCGAGACGCGGCGGGGTGAGGCTCATGGCCGGCTCCCGTCGAACAACCGGGATCGCAGCTCGCCGCCGGAGGTCGCCGCCCGGAGGGCCTCGATCGCCTGCCGGGCCTTCTCGTCGAGCACCGCCGGAACCTGGACGTCGATGGTGACCAGAAGGTCCGCCTTCTGACCGTCCTTGCGAGGGGCGCCCTTGCCGCGAACCCGGAAGGTGCGCCCGTTGGGGGTACCCGCCGGGATCTTCAGGGTGACCGGAGCCCCGTCGAGGGTCGGCACCTTGATCTCGGCGCCGAGGGCGGCCTCGTCGAAGGCGACCGGGACGGTCAGGGTGAGGTTGTCCCCCTTGCGGCCGAACAGCCGGTGCTTGGCGACGTGCACCGTGACGAACAGATCACCGGCCGGGCCGCCACGCTCGCCACTGGCGCCCTTGCCACGCAGCCGGATCTTGGCGCCGTCCCGCACCCCGGCCGGGATCCGGGCCTGGACGGTGCGGTTCGAGAGCCCCCGGCCGGAACCGTGGCAGGTCGGGCATGGCTCGTCGACGACCAGGCCGCGACCGTGACAGACCGGGCAGGTCTCGTTCATCGTGAACGCGCCGCCTACCGACGCAGCCACCATCCCGACGCCGTCGCATTCGGGGCAGACGCGCGGCATCGTCCCCGCGCGGGCCCCCGTGCCGTTGCAGTCCGGGCACGGCGCGTCCGACGAGAGCCGCAGGGACACGGTGACACCGTTGATGGCGTCGTTGAAGCCGATCGTCGTCTCGGTCTCGAGATCGGCTCCCCTCCGCGGAGGCGCGGCCGTGCGCGTGCGGGCCCGGCCCCCGAACACGCCGCCGAGGATGTCACCGAGTCCACCGCCGTCCGCGCCGGTGCCCCCGCCGAAGAGGTCGTTGATGTCGAAGCCGGTGCCGCCGCCACTGCCTCGGAACGGTCCGTAGCCGGCCGACGACATGGTCCGCATGTCGTCGTACTGCTTGCGCTTCTCCGGGTCGCCGACAACGTCGTACGCCGCCGCGACCGCCTTGAACCGCTCCTCGGCGTCCCGGTCGCCGGGGTGGCTGTCCGGGTGGTTGTCACGCGCCAGCTTGCGATAGGCCTTCTTGATCTGGGCCGCGGACGCATCCTTGTCGACTCCGAGCGTCTTGTAGAAGTCCTTGGTCGCCCAGTCCGTGCTGGTCATCGAGACACCTCCCTTCGCGTGGGTCGCTGGTGACTAGTCGTCGTCTTCTCCGACAACGGACGTGCCCTCGAGCCGGTCGCCCGCCTCAGGCGAAGGCTCCGCCTCGGGCGAGGGCTCGGCCTCGGGGTCGACGGCGACCACCTGCGCCGGGCGTACGACGCGGTCGCCGATCTGGTACCCCGCCGAGATCACCTCTCCCGCGGTCGTCGTCTTGACGTCCGACGAGTGTCGGTGCATGAGTGCCTCGTGGAAGCGGGGGTCGAACTCGTCACCCGGGGCGCCGAACTTGACCAGCCCCTGGCCGGCGACGACCCGTTCGAGCGACTCGGCGACGGCCTTGAAGCCGCCGAACAGCTCGCCGTGCTCGCGTGCCCGGTCGATCGCGTCGAGCACCGGCAGCAGCGACGACAGTACGGCGAGCCGGGCGTTCTCGAACACCAGCTCGCGGTCCCGGTCGACGCGCCGCTTGTAGTTGACGTACTCGGCCTGCAGCCGTTGCAGGTCGTTGGTCAGCGTGGCGACCTTCGCGGCGAGGTCCGGCTGATCGGTCCTGGCGCCGGCGGCCGCAGGCTCCGAAGACCCCGCGGCCCCGCCACCGTCGACCTCGGACTCGAGCGACGCCTGCCCGTCGTCGGGGGAGTGCGGTTCGGTCACTGGCCGTCCTTCTCGTCGGTGGAGTCGCTCGACTCGTCACCCTCGTCGACGATCTCCGCATCGACGACGTCCTCGTCGCTGTCGCCGGTCGCGTCCCCGGTGCCTCCGGCCGCGGCCGCCTCGGCCTGGCCGGCGGCGTACATCGCGGCACCCATCTTCTGGCTCGACTCGCCCAGCTTGGAGATGGCCGACTGGATAGCCGTGGTCGCGTCGTCAGAGGAGTCCTCGAGCGCCTTCTTCAACGTATCGACGTCGGCGGTGACCTCGGTCTTCACGTCCTCGGGGATCTTCTCGCCGTTCTCGGAGAGGAACTTCTCGGTGGTGTAGACGAGCTGGTCGCCCTGGTTCCGGGTCTCGACCACCTCCTTGCGACGGCGGTCCTCGTCGGCGTACTGCTCGGCCTCCTTGACCATCTTGTCGATATCGTCCTTCGACAGGGCCGAGCCACCGGTGATCGTCATGGACTGCTCACGACCGGTTCCCCGGTCCTTGGCGGAGACGTGCACGATCCCGTTTGCGTCGATGTCGAAGGTCACCTCGATCTGTGGGACTCCGCGTGGCGCGGGCGGCAGCCCGGTCAGCTCGAAGTTGCCCAGCGGCTGGTTCTGCGCGGCCATCTGACGCTCACCCTGGTAGACCTGGATCCCCACCGACGGCTGGTTGTCGGCGGCCGTGGTGAAGACCTCCGACCGCTTGGTCGGGATCGTGGTGTTGCGCTCGATGAGCACGGTCATCACGCCGCCCTGGGTCTCGATACCGAGGCTCAGCGGGGTCACGTCGAGGAGCAGCACGTCCTTGACCTCACCCTTGAGTACGCCGGCCTGCAGCGCGGCGCCGACGGCGACGACCTCGTCGGGGTTGACCCCCTTGTTGGGCTCCTTGCCGCCGGTCAGCTCCTTGACGACGTCGACGACCGCGGGCATTCGCGTCGAGCCACCGACGAGGATCACGTGGTCGATCTTGGACACGTCGATGCCCGCGTCCTTCACGACCTGCTTGAACGGCGCCTTGGTCCGGTCGAGCAGGTCCGTGGTGATGCGCTGGAACTCGGCGCGGCTGATCTTCTCCTCGAAGTGCAGCGGGCCGGACTCGCCATGGGTGATGTAGGGCAGGTGGATCGTGGTCTCGCTCGAGCTGGACAGCCCGATCTTCGCCTTCTCGGCGGCCTCCTGCAGCCGCTGCCGGGCGATCTTGTCCGCACCGAGGTCGACGGCGTTGTTGTCCTTGAACTTCTTGACCATCCAGTCGACGAGTCGGGCGTCCCAGTCGTCGCCACCGAGGTGGTTGTCGCCTGAGGTTGCCTTCACCTCGACGACGCCGTCGCCGATCTCCAGCAACGACACGTCGAACGTGCCACCACCGAGGTCGAAGACGAGGATCGTCTGGTCGGACTCCTTGTCCAGCCCGTAGGCCAGCGCGGCCGCGGTCGGCTCGTTGACGATCCGGCTCACCGTCAGGCCGGCGATCTCGCCCGCCTCCTTGGTGGCCTGGCGCTGGGCGTCGGAGAAGTACGCCGGAACGGTGATCACCGCGTCGGTGACCGTCTCGCCGAGGTAGGCCTCCGCGTCCCTCTTGAGCTTCTGCAGAATCATCGCCGAGATCTCCCGCGGGGTGTACTCCTTCTCGCGGATGCTCACCAACACCGTGCCGTCGCGGCCGGCGCGGGTCTTGTAGGGAACGCGCTTGGCC
>JBOHDW010000131.1:0-2413 GCA_050700795.1 Nocardioidaceae bacterium
GTGCGCGGCGAACGACTCGCGCGCGGCCTCGAGGATCGTCCCCCGGGTGTCCGGCCCGCCGGGGCGGCGCCCACGGACGGGTGCGGTCATCGCCGTACCGGCACGAAGTTCAGCCTCGCGAACGCGAGGGACTCGACCAGGTCGAGCTCGCGCGACGTCCGGTCCGGGCAGCGCCGGGTGTTGATCTCGACCACCAGGTGGCCGCCGAAGTCGTTGCCGGACAGGTGCTCCAGCAACGCCGCCACCGGCATCTTCCCGCGGCCGGGAACGAGGTGCTCGTCCTTGGCCGACCCCGTGCCGTCGGTCAGGTGGATGTGCCGGAGTCGGGAGCCGAGTCGCACGGCCATCTCGACCGGGTCGCTGCGAGACGTCGCCGCGTGCGACAGGTCGAGGGTGGTGTTCGCGTAGGAATGCTCCGACGGGTCCCAGCCGGGCAGGTAGGCCTGCATCTGACGACGAGGGGCCCGCCAGGGGTACATGTTCTCCACGGCGAACGCGATCCCGGTGCGCCGTTCCATCTCCGCGATCCCCTCGACGAAGCCGCGGGCATAGTCGCGTTGCCAACGGAACGGCGGGTGTACGACGACGACGTCGGCGCCCACCTCGTGCGCCATCTCGGCGCTGTGCTCGAGCTTGGCCCACGGATCGGTCCCCCACACCCGTTGGGTGACGAGCAGGCAGGGTGCGTGGATCGCGCACACCGGCACCTCGTGGTACTCCGAGAGCCGGCGTACGGCGTCGATCTCCTGGCCGGTCGGGTCGATGCCGACCATCACCTCGACGGCGTCGTAGCCGAGCCGCGCCGCCAGCTCGAACCCGGCGGCCGTCGTCTCCGGGTAGACCGAGGCGGTGGAGAGCGCGATCACCGGGTCAGCCTGGGCGCCGGGCGCCGGCCGATGACACTGATCTGGTCGATCCGCTCGAGGATGACGCCTTCACGCAGCGCCCACGGGCAGATCTCCAGCTCGTCCAGCTCGAAAAGGTCCAGCACCGCCTCCGCGACGAAGGCGCCCGCCACCAGCTGGTGGGCGCGGCTTGCCGACACCCCGGGCAGCCCGGCCAGCTCGTCCGGGGTCATCGCGACCAGCTCGGGGAGTCGTTCGGCCAGCGCGTCGGCGTGAAGGGTACGGCGTACCAGCAGCCCCTCCTCGGACGGCGGCGCACCGCACAACCGGGCGAGGGAGCGGAACGTCTTGGACGTGGCCACCGCACGATCCGGCGCTCCGGCGCGCAGCACGCTGCCGGCGTCACGGGCGATCGCCGCCCGGATCGCCTTGCGCAAGTTGCGCACCGCGTCGTCACCCGGACCTTCGGCCAACCACTCGCGGGTCAGCCGCCCCGCCCCGAGCGGGAGCGACCGGGCGACGTCGGGCGCCTCATCGGCCCCGACCGCGATCTCGAGCGACCCGCCGCCTATGTCGAAGACGGCCAGCAGCCCGGACGACCAGCCGAACCAGCGGCGTACGGCCAGGAAGGTGAGCCTCGCCTCGTCGTCTCCGGGAAGCACCTCGATGTCGATCCCGGTCTTGTCCCGAACCCGGTCGAGCACCTCGTCGGAGTTGGTGGCGTCGCGGACCGCGGAGGTCGCGAACGCGATCGTCTCCTCGCACCCCTTCTCCTCGGCGGCCTCGAGGGCGGTGCCGACGAAGCGGACCAGGCTGTCGATCCCGAGCACCGTCACCGCGCCGTACTCATCGAGGTGCTCGGCCAGCCGGAGCGGCTCCTTGTGGGTGTACGCCGGCCATGGGGCCGCCCCGCCATGCGCGTCGACAACCAACAGGTGACCGGTGTTGGAACCGATGTCGAGCACGCCCAGGCGCATGCTCCAACGCTACCCGCACGACGTGTCCGGCTCGGGCTCCGACCGCGATCGGTGCCCCCAGCGCCCACCCCGTAGGGTTTACCGCATGCCCGAAGTGCAGCTGGTGTTCCCGCGCGCGTGGGTGGAGTTCGCCGACCCCGCCGACGCCACCCAGGTCTTCCGCTGCGACCTGACCTGGCTGACCTCGCGATGGAGCTGCATCTACGGCCAGGGTTGCCGCGGGATCTACGCGGGTCGGCCGGACGACGGCTGCTGCACCCTCGGGGCACACTTCTCCGACAAGGACGACGAGAAGCGGGTCCGCAAGTACGTCAAGTTGCTCGACCGCGAGACCTGGCAGAACCACGACGCCGGTCAGGGCAAGAAGTGGGTCGAGACCGACGAGGACGGGGAGCGCAAGACCGCCGTGTACGACGGTGGCTGCATCTTCCTCAACAAGCCCGACTTCCCCGCCGGCGGCGGCTGCGCTCTGCACGGGCTGGCCCTGCGGCTTGGCAAGAACCCGCTCGAGACGAAGCCGGACGTCTGCTGGCAGCTGCCGACGCGGCGTACCTTCCGCGACGTCGAGCTCACCGACGGCACCACCTACAC
>JBOHDW010000132.1:0-7515 GCA_050700795.1 Nocardioidaceae bacterium
TCGCCTCAAGTCTGGGCAAGGGCCTGACCGCGTCCAGCCTGGGACGTCTGCTCAAGATGCGCGGCCTCCGGGTCAAGATGCAAAAGCTCGACCCTTACCTCAACGTTGACCCCGGAACGATGAACCCGTTCCAGCACGGCGAGGTCTTCGTCACCGACGACGGGACCGAGACCGACCTGGATGTCGGCCACTACGAGCGCTTCCTGGACATCAGGCTGCCCGGCTCGGCCAACGTCACGACCGGCCAGATCTACTCCAGGGTGATCGCCAAGGAACGGCGCGGCGACTACCTGGGCGACACCGTCCAGGTCATCCCGCACATCACCAACGAGATCAAGGCTCGCATCCTGGACATGGGCGGGCCGCTGACCGACGTGGTCATCACTGAGGTTGGCGGTACGGTCGGTGACATCGAGTCGCAGCCGTTCCTGGAGGCGATCCGCCAGATCCGGCACGAGATCGGCCGGGACCGGTGCTTTTTTCTGCACGTGTCCCTGCTGCCTTACATCGGGCCGTCCGGCGAGCTGAAGACCAAGCCGACCCAGCACTCGGTGGCGGCGCTGCGCAGCATCGGCATCCAGCCGGACGCCATCGTCTGCCGGTCGGACCGGCCGGTCAGTGACGGGCTGAAGCGCAAGATCAGCTTGATGTGCGACGTGGACGAGGAGGCCGTGGTCTGCGCACCCGACGCGCCGTCGATCTACGACATCCCGAAGGTCCTGCACAAGGAGGGGCTCGACGCCTACGTCGTACGCCGGTTGAACCTGCCGTTCCGCGACGTGGACTGGACCGAGTGGGAGGAGCTGCTGCGCCGGGTGCACCATCCGGCGGAGGAGGTCACCGTGGCCCTGGTCGGCAAGTACGTCAACCTCCCCGACGCCTACCTGTCGGTCGTCGAGGCGCTGCGGGCCGGAGGATTCGCCAACGACGCGAAGGTGAACGTCACCTGGGTGCCCTCGGACGAGTGCCAGACCCACGAGGGCGCGGCCCGTCACCTCGGTGGCGTCGACGCCGTGTGTGTCCCCGGTGGCTTCGGCATCCGGGGGATCGAGGGCAAGGTCGGCGCGCTCGAGTACGCCCGCACCCACGGCATCCCGACCCTGGGTCTGTGTCTCGGTCTGCAGTGCATGGTGATCGAGTTCGCCCGCAACGTCGCGGACATCCCGGGGGCCGACTCGACCGAGTTCGACCGTGGTTGCGCGGAGCCGGTGATCGCCACGATGGCCGAACAGCTCGAGATCGTGGCCGGTGAGGGCGACATGGGCGGCACCATGCGGCTGGGGCTCTACCCGGCCGAGCTCAAGGAGGGCACGGTCGTGCGCGAGACGTACGGCGAGCCCAAGGTCGAGGAGCGCCACCGGCACCGGTACGAGGTCAACAACGCCTACCGTGACCGCCTCGAGGCCGCCGGGCTGGTCTTCTCGGGCACCTCGCCGGACGACAACCTGGTGGAGTTTGTCGAGCTTCCCCGCGACGTGCACCCCTACTTCGTCGCGACCCAGGCCCATCCCGAGCTGCGGTCCCGTCCGACCCGTCCGCACCCGTTGTTCGCCGGCCTCGTCCTGGCCGCGCTCGAACGCCAGCGCGAGCTGCGGTTCCCGATCGACGAGTCGTCGCTGCGTCGGACGCCGGCCGAGGTCTGATGCAGCTGCAGGACGAGCCGGAGTCCTGGCCGGTACGCCGCACCGAGCAGCTGCACCGCGACGAATGGGTCGTCGGGCTCCGCGGCGACGACGTGGTCCAGCCCGACGGCGGCACGGTGCGCCGGCTTGTGCTGGAGCACCCCGGCGCGGTGATCGTCCTGGCGGTCGACGACGAGGAGCGGGTCTTCTGCCTGCGCCAGTACCGGCACCCCGCGGGCCGCCGGTTCGTCGAGCTTCCCGCCGGAGTCCTGGACGCCGGCCCTGGCGAGGCCGCGATCGAGGCGGCCCGTCGCGAGCTGCGCGAGGAGGCCCAGCTGGAGGCCTCCCGCTGGGAGCCGCTGCTGACCGTCTACTCCTCGCCCGGGATCAGCGCGGAAAGGATGCAGTTCTTCGTGGCCCAGGGGCTGTCCGCGGCCGACCGCGGGGGCTTCCGGCTGGAGCACGAGGAGGCCGACATGGAGACCGGTTGGGTCCCCTTCGACGACCTGCTGCACGCGGTCGTGGCCGACCGCGTGCAGGACGCTCCGCTGGTCCTTGCGGTGCTCGCTTGGGACCGGCGACGGCGGGCACGGGGGGCGGTCGTCGGGGACTAGGATCGGCTCGCAATCGCCCATGTCCACCCCCGGACCGGGCGACCCGACCAGGAGGAGACCGAGTCGATGAAAGTCGGCGTACCCAAGGAAGTCAAGAACAACGAGTACCGCGTGGCGATCACGCCGTCCGGCGTCCATGAGCTCGTCCAGCACGGTCACGACGTGTACGTCGAGGCGTCGGCCGGCGAGGGCTCGTCGATCCCCGACGACGAGTACACCGGTGCCGGTGCGACGATCTTGGCCACCGCGGACGACGTGTGGGGGACCGGCGACCTGATCTTGAAGGTGAAGGAGCCGATCGAGGTCGAGTACGACCGGATGCGCGACGGCCAGGTCCTCTTCACCTACCTGCACCTGGCCGCTTCACGCCCGTGCACGGACGCGCTGCTCAAGCAGGGTGTCACCGGCATCGCCTACGAGACCGTCCAGACCCCCAACGGGGCGTTGCCCCTGCTCGCGCCGATGAGCGAGGTCGCCGGCCGGCTGGCTCCGCAGGCCGGTGCCTACCACCTGATGCGCTCCGGGGGCGGACGCGGCGTGCTGATCGGCGGCGTCTCCGGGGTGTACGCCGGCAAGGTGGTCGTGATCGGTGCGGGCGTCTCGGGGATGAACGCGGCGGCGATCGCACTCGGGATGCAGGCCGAGGTGCTGTTGCTCGACCGGAACATCGACGTGCTCCGGGCGGCCGACCGGATCTACCAGGGTCATCTCCAGACGGTGGCGTCCAACGCCTACGAGGTGGAGCGGGCCGTGCTCGACGCCGACCTGGTCATCGGCGCCGTGCTGGTCCCGGGCGCCAAGGCGCCGACCCTGATCTCCAACGACCTGGTGTCCCGGATGAAGCCCGGTTCGGTCCTCGTCGACATCTCGATCGACCAGGGCGGCTGCTTCGAGGACTCCCACCCCACCACCCACGACGACCCGACCTACCGGGTGCACGGCTCGATCTTCTACTGCGTGGCGAACATGCCGGGTGCCGTGCCGCACACCTCGACCTACGCCCTGACCAACGTCACCTTGCCCTACGCCGTCGCCCTGGCCGACAAGGGCTGGAAGACCGCCCTCACGCAGGACCACTCGCTGGCGCTGGGGCTGAACACCCACGCGGGCAGCGTCACCTACCAGCCCGTGGCGGACGCGCACGGGCTCGAGAGCCAGTCCTTGGAGGAGGTGCTGGCCTGACCGGCCCCTCGGCGCTGCAGCGGGCGATCCGCACCTACCTCGACCACCTCGTCGTCGAACGCGAGCTCGCGGACAACTCGGTGAGGTCCTACCGCCGGGACCTTCGTCGCTACGCCGAGTTCCTGGCCGCCCGGGGTGTCGACGACGCGTCCAGCGTGGATGCGGCCGCCGTCACCGCGTTCCTGGCGGCGCTGAGGGAGGGCGACCCGGACCATCCACCGCTGGCGTCGGGCTCGGCGGGGAGGGCGGTGGTGGCCGTGCGGGGGTTCCACCGGTTCGCGCTCAGGGACGGGTTGACCGCGAACGACCCGGCCACCGGGATCCGTCCGCCCGCGCCCGCGAAGCGGCTGCCGAAGGCGCTGTCGCTCGCCGACATCGAGAAGATTCTCGAGGCGGCCGGGGCCCCCGGGACGGCGCTCGCGCTGAGGGACCGGGCCCTGGTGGAGCTCCTCTACGGCACCGGGGCGCGGATCTCCGAAGCGGTGGGGCTCGATCTGGACGAGCTCGACCTGGTCTCCGACACGGAGCAGGGCAGCGTGAAGCTGCGGGGCAAGGGCGGCAAGGAGCGGGTGGTCCCGGTCGGGTCCTACGCGCGTGCCGCCCTCGACGCCTACCTCGTGCGGGGGCGCCCGACGCTCACGTCGGTGGGCAAGGGGCTGCCGGCGGTCTTCTTGAACTCGCGCGGCGGTCGGCTCTCCCGACAGAGCGCCTGGACGGTCCTGACGCGGGCCGCCGAACGGGCCGGCGTCCGCACGGACGTGTCGCCGCACATGCTGCGGCACTCGTTCGCCACCCATCTGATCGACGGCGGCGCCGACGTACGCGTCGTGCAGGAGCTGTTGGGCCACGCCTCGGTCACCACCACCCAGGTCTACACGCTGGTGACCGTGGACAAGATGCGCGAGGTCTACGCGACCGCCCATCCTCGGGCCCGTGGGTGATCCCGGAGTCGCGTCAAATGTCGACTTGTATACGGCGCGCCTGCGCGGTCCGCGCGCCGGTGCCGGATTGAATGACATCGACGGCCGCGATCAGGACGAGAAAGGCGAAAGCGTGAACGA
This sequence comes from Nocardioidaceae bacterium, assembly GCA_050700795.1. Lineage (GTDB taxonomy): Bacteria > Actinomycetota > Actinomycetes > Propionibacteriales > Nocardioidaceae > JBOHDW01. Next base: position 4,480 of record JBOHDW010000132.1, read on the forward strand.
CTACGGATCCTCGCACGGTTCCAGCGCAACCGAGATCCCGCCGCTGATGCCGTTCCCCTCGGCCGGCCGGCCGACGGCCGGCCAGGTGGCCTCAATCCGGGCCCCGGCCGCGTTCCCGGAGCGGGCCGTCGAACCCGACCCGCCGCCCGACGTCCAGGTGGAGCTCGGCCCCACCGGTCGCCCGATGCCCGACCTGCCCGAGCCCCGGCTTATCGGCATCCACGGCAACGCGCGGGTGATCTCGATGTGCAACCAGAAGGGCGGCGTCGGCAAGACCACCACCACGATCAACCTCGGTGCGGCGCTGGCCGAGTACGGCCGCAAGGTGCTCCTGGTCGACTTCGACCCGCAGGGCTCGCTCTCGGTCGGGCTCGGGCTGAACCCCCAGGCCATGGAGCTGACCATCTACAACCTGCTCATGCAGCGCGACATCGCCATCGACGACGTCATCGTCAAGACCAACGTGCCCGGCATGGACCTGTTGCCGAGCAATATCGACCTGTCGGCCGCCGAGGTCCAGCTCGTTCAGGAGGTGGCCCGGGAGCAGACCCTGCAGCGGGTGCTCCAGCCGGTGATCTCCGAGTACGACGTGATCCTGATCGACTGCCAGCCCTCCCTCGGGCTGCTCACCGTCAACGCCCTCACCGCCTCCGACGGGGTGATCGTCCCGTTGGAGTGCGAGTACTTCGCGCTGCGAGGGGTGGCGCTGCTCAAGACCACCATCGACAAGGTCACCGAGCGGCTCAACCCCAAGCTGAGGATCGACGGCGTGCTCGGCACGATGTACGACGGCCGCACCCTGCACGGTCGAGAGGTCATGCAGCGGCTCGTCGAGGCGTGGGGCGACACCGTCTTCCACACCGTGATCCGGCGCACGGTGAAGTTCTCCGACTCGACCGTCGCCGGCGAGCCGATCACGACGTACGCCGACAAGAGCGCGGGCGCCGACGCCTACCGTCAGCTCGCCAAGGAGGTGCTGGCTCGTTGTCTCGACGGGTGATCATGCCGACCGCCGACGACCTGTTCCGGCCAACCGTGGTCCCGGCGCCGGACGTGGCCGACGCCGAACCGCCGCGGCCGGAGGACGGGGGCGTCGCTGAGAAGGCGCCGAGCGGGCGGGTCCGCCACGACGAGAAGATGACGGTCTACGTCACCGCCGACGAGCTGCTCGACATCGAGCACGCGCGGCTCGACCTGCGCCGTCACCACGGGCTCGCCGTCGATCGCGGCCGGCTGGTCCGCGCCGCGGTGGCGCTCGCGCTGGCCGACCTGGAGGAGAACGGCGACGACAGCGTGCTCCTGCGCCGGCTGCTGACCACCCCGCGTGGGGCATGACCGCGGCCCTGCAAGCGGTCGAGCCTGCCGAGGTCGCGCCCGCTTTCGCCGTACGCCTGGCCAACTTCGAGGGCCCGTTCGACCTGTTGCTGAGCCTGATCGCCAAACACAAGCTCGACATCACGGAGGTGGCCCTGTCGCGGGTCACCGACGAGTTCATCGCGCACGTGAAGGCGGCCGGACCGGAGTGGGACCTCGAGCAGAGCTCGTCGTTCCTGCTGGTCGCGGCCACCCTGCTCGACCTGAAGGCGGCCCGGCTGCTGCCGGCCGGCGACGTCGAGGACGAGGAGGACCTGGCCCTCCTGGAGGCACGTGACCTGCTCTTCGCCCGGCTGCTCCAGTACAAGGCCTACAAGCACGTGGCCGGGGTGCTCGCCGCCCGGATGGCGGTCGAGCAGCACCGGTTCCCCCGTGCGGTCGGCCTGGAGGAGCGGTTCGCCGCGCTGCTCCCCGAGGTGCTCATCGGGATCGGGCTGGACGAGTTCGCGCGGCTGGCCGCCACGGCGATGGTGCCCAAGCCCGTCCCCGAGCTGTCGCTGGCGCACATCCACGCACCGACGGTCAGCGTCCGCGAGCAGGCGGCGGTGCTGGTGGACCGGCTCCGTCGCCAGGGCACCATGACGTTCCGGGTCCTGGCCGGTGACGCACCGGACACCCTGACCACCGTGGCCCGGTTCCTCGCCCTGCTGGAGCTGTTCCGCGAGGGCGCGGTCGCGTTCGACCAGGTCACCCCGATGGGCGAGCTGACCGTGCGGTGGACCGGTGTCCATGACGGCGACGTGCAGATCACCGACGAGTTCGACGGGGGCGGGCCCGATGACGCCGTTCCCGTCCAGGAGCCGCAGGAGGCAGCGGAGTGACTGAGGGCATCGGGTCGACCGAAGACGTGCTCGAGGTGCCGCTGAGCGACCTGCGGCCCGCGCTGGAGGCGGTGCTGATGGTCGCCGACCAGCCGCTGGACCACCTGACCCTCGCCACGGCCGTCGGTTACCCGGCCGCACAGGTGCTGGCCGCGCTCGAGGCGCTCGCCGAGGAGTACGCCCGGCAGGGTCGCGGCTTCGACCTGCGCAACGTGGCTGGCGGGTGGCGGTTCTACACCCGCGACGAGTTCGCCGCGGTGGTGGAGCGGTTCGTCCTCGACGGCCAGCAGGCCCGGCTCACCCAGGCCGCCCTCGAGACCCTCGCCGTGGTCGCCTACAAGCAGCCGGTCAGCCGGGCGCGTGTCTCGGCGATCCGCGGGGTGAACGTCGACGGGGTGATGCGGACCCTTGTGTCACGGGGCCTGGTCGAGGAGGCCGGCACCGACGCGGAGACCACCGCGGTGCTCTACCGCACCACCGCGCACTTCCTCGAGCGGATCGGGGTCACGGGCCTGGACGACCTGCCCGAGCTCGCCCCGTTCCTGCCCGACGTCGACGCCGAGTTCGAGAGCGCTCTCGACTCGGCATGAGCGACGACCACCTGGTCCGGCTGCAGAAGCTGCTGGCGCAGTCTGGGGTGGCCAGCCGGCGCCGGTGCGAGGAGCTGATGCTCGCGGGACTTGTCGAGGTCGATGGTGAGGTGGTCACCCGGCTCGGGACCAAGGTGGACCCGCGCACGGCGGTGATCCGGGTCGAGGGCAACCGGCTGCCGCCCCTGAGCGAGCACGTCTACCTGGTGCTCAACCAGCCGGGCGGCGTGGTCTCGACGATGGCCGACGAC
>JBOHDW010000133.1:0-4514 GCA_050700795.1 Nocardioidaceae bacterium
GTCGCACTCCGTGCCGATGTTGCCCAGCTCGAAGCAGGGGTCGTTGTTGCCGGAGTACTCGTAGTCGATCAGCCAGATCTTCGCGCCGTCGTCGATGAAGTTTCCCGCGAGCAGGTCGTTGTTGCACGGCACGGTCGGGTCGCCTCCGACGGAGAGCGCCCGCTGCACCCGGTCGAACCGTTCGGCGTACTCGTCGTACGCCGGGAAGAGGGGGAATCCGTGCTCGCGCACGATCCGTCGGTACCCGCCCTGCCGGGCGAACATGTCGAACTCGTTGACGAATCGCGGGCCACGGTGCAGCAAACGGCACGCGGCCGCGGCTCGTTCGATGACGCCGGTCTCCCCGAAGGAGGCGTTGGTCAGGGTGACCCCGTCGATGTAGCCGATCACCAGGACCTTCAGGTCCGGTCGGTAGTCCACGACGCGTGCACCGACCCCGGCCTGCGCCGCCGCCCGGGTGTTCGCGTGCTCGGCGTCCCGGTCGATCCCGAGCAGGGACGCGTCGCTGCGGAACCATCGGACGACATAGGCACCGGTCGGCGTGACGACCTTGATGTTCAGGTTCGTCAGCCCTCCCGACAGCTCCTCGACCTGGCGCGGCCCGGCGACTGCCGGGAGCTGGTCGAGGAGCTCGTCGAGGGCTTGGGTCATCGGCGACTCAGTCGTCGAGGGCCTCCATCACGGCGTCGTCCACGTTGTGGATCGGACCCTTGAACCAGTGCTTGGCAGAGCTCTCCCACCAGATCGTCAGGATCACCAGCGCGCCCAAGGTCACGATCGGCGCGTAGTTCACGTACTTCCACGCGAAGCCGCTGTGGAAGGGGACGGCGCCCGGAGCGAAGGGCAGCATCAGGTAGATCGAGACGATGATGATCTCCGCCACCGCGATCGGGTTCATCCACTTGTACTTCGCGCCGTTGTTCCACGACCCCACCTCGAGGCGGTCGCCGTGGCGCCACCGCAGGAAGATCGGGATCGCGAACGAGAGGTAGAGCCCGATGACCGCGATCGACGTGACCGCGTAGAACGCCACCGGGACCGGGGCGCCGTTGATGTCGACCTTGATGAGGGCCGGCAGCGTCACGATGGCGCTCAGCACGCCGACAAGCATGACCGCGTTGGCGGGCACCTTGTTGGCCGAGAGGGACGACCAGCGCTTCGACCCGGGCACCGCGCCGTCGCGGCTGAACGCGAAGAGCATCCGCGATGCCGAGGTCAGGCAGGACGTCGAGCAGAAGAACTGGGCCGAGGCGGAGATGAACAGGATCAGCGTGGCCCACCGCGAGCCCATGGCGTGCACGAAGATGTAGGCGACCCCACCACCACCCACACCCGCGTCGTCCGGCTTCCCGTTCGCCAGGTTCGGCACGGCGAAGACGACGCACAGCAGCAGGATGTAGCCACCGAGGGCGGAGTAGAAGATGGAGCGCCAGATGCCCTTGGCCGCCGCCTTCGAGGCCTCCGAGGTCTCCTCGGACAGGTGGGCCGACGCGTCGAAGCCGGTGATGGTGTACTGCGTCAGCAGGAAGCCGAACGGCACGATCGCGAACCAGTACCCGAAGTGCGACGTGTTCCCGTTGCCGAACCCGGAGTTGTTGAACCGGTGGGAGAACACATAGCTGAACGACTGGTGGTGGTCCGGCACGAAGATCAGGATCAACACGATGATCGACGCCCCGATGACGTGCCACCACACGGACGTGTTGTTCATGAGCGCCATCAGATGGCCGCTGAAGATGTTCAGCACCGAGGCGAGCACCAGCACGATCACGAACGTGATGAAGACCCGGGTCAGCGAGTAGTTGCTGGCATAGGACGACGACCAGGTGCTGATGGTCAGGTCGATGAAGGTCGCGCAGCCGTAGGCAACGCCGGCGGTCACGGCGACGAGCCCGATCAGGTTCAGCCAGCCGGTGTAGAAGCCAGCCTTCGGACCGCCGAGCCGAGACGCCCACCAGTAGATGCCACCCGAGGTGGGGAAGGCGGAGACGAGCTCGGACATGGTGAAGCCGATGATCAGGATGAAGATGCTGAGGATCGGCCACGACCAGGAGATCGAGATCGGTCCGCCGTTGTTCCAGCCCGCCCCGAAGTTGGTGAAACAGCCGGCCAGGATCGAGATGATCGAGAACGAGATGGCGAAGTTGGAGAAGCCCGACCAGGACCGGTGCAACTCCTGCTTGTACCCGAGCTCAGCAAGCCGTCGTTCGTCGTCGGTGAGATGAGAGATGTCAGCCATGGTTGAACTCCCAAACGGGGGGACGAAGTTGGCCGATGCTAGCGCCGTCCTGATGGCGAGTCTAGGGTTGACAGGAGAAAAGGTATGAGGTCGGACCATTGACTAGTTCGGCCCGGTTCCTAGACTGTGGGGCGTGTCGACGGCCGCCGAGCTAGAGCTCTCCCAGGAGCTGTCGGGGGCGATGTTGCGGCCGGTAGGCGGCCATGCCTTCGAGTCCTGCGTCGAGCAGCTCGCCACGGCCATCCGGCTCGGCGTCTACCCGCTGAACACCACCTTGCCCTCCGAGCGCGACCTGGCGGAGCGGCTCGGCGTCTCGCGGGCAACGCTTCGAGAGGCGATCGCGGCCCTGCGCAGTGCGGGGCTGGTCCGGACCCGCCGCGGAAGGGGAGGCGGAACCGCGGTCTCGCATCGACCGGGAACCGCCGCCGGCCCGCTTGATCTCGAGCGGCGGGGGACCCGGCTGCGCGACTCGTTGGTCTTCCGGCGGCTCGTCGAGCCCGGAGCCGCCTACCTCGCCGCGTCCTCGCCGCTGACCGACGAGCATCGCGACCTCCTGACCACCGCCCACGACGAGGTCGCCGCCGCGAAGGACGCCGCGGTCCACCGGCAGGCCGACTCCCGGTTCCATCTGTTGATCGCCGCGGTCACGAACTCCGAGCTGACGCTACGGGCCGTCACCGACGTGCAGGCAGAGCTGCACGACATGCTCTCGGCGATCCCGGTGCTCGAGGTGAACATCGCGCACTCGAATGCTCAGCACCGGGCGATCCTCCGCGCGATCCTGCGCGGCGACCCGACCCGGGCACGCCGGGTGATGGAGAACCACTGCGACGACACGGCCGCGTTGCTTCGCGGGCTGCTCGCCTGAGACCAAGGAGATCTGAGTGACCACCACGCGCAACGACCGGCTGCTGAGCCTGGACGACCTGAAGGCAGCGGTGGCATCCGGTGACATCGACACGGTCATCGTCGCCTTCACCGACATGCAGGGCCGGCTGCAGGGCAAGAGGCTGCACGCGGCGTACTTCTTGGACGTGGCGGTCCCGCACGGCACCGAGGGGTGCAACTACCTGCTGGGCGTCGACGTGGACATGAACACCGTCGACGGCTACGCGATGACGTCGTGGGAGAAGGGCTACGGGGACATGGAGTTCGTCCTTGACCTCGCCACCCTGCGGTTGCTGCCGCACCAGGCGGCCACCGCGATGGTCCAGTGCGACCTCGTGTGGCTCGACGACGCGCACACCCCGGTCGAGCCGTCGCCGCGCCGCATCCTCAGCCGCCAGCTCGAGCGGGCCAAGGAGAGGGGGTTCGTCGCCCTGGCCGGCACCGAGCTGGAGTTCATCGTCTTCGAGGACACCTACGAAGAGGCCTGGGACGCGAACTACATCGGCCTGACCCCGGCGAACCAGTACAACGTCGACTACTCGATCGTCGGCACCTCCCGGATCGAGCCGCTGCTGCGCGACATCCGCAACACGATGTACGCCGCCGGGCTGAACGTCGAGGGCGCCAAGGGCGAGTGCAACTTCGGCCAGCACGAGATCGGCTTCCTCTACGACGACGCGCTGACCACCGCCGACAACCACTCCGTCTACAAGACCGTCGCGAAGGAGATCGCGTCGCAGCACGGGCGGTCGATCACCTTCATGGCGAAGTACAACGAGCGCGAGGGCAACTCCTGCCACATCCACCTGTCCCTGCGCGGCGACAACGGGGACATTGTGTTCTGGGACGGTGAGGCCGGTGGTCGCAGCCCGCTCTACGACCAGTTCGTGGCCGGTGTGCTCGCCACGATGACGGAGTTCACCCTCTTCTACGCGCCGAACATCAACTCCTACAAGCGCTTCGCGGACGGCTCCTTCGCTCCGACGGCGATCGCCTGGGGCAACGACAACCGCACCTGCGCCGTACGCCTCGTCGGGAAGGGGGCCGGGGCCCGGATGGAGAACCGGCTACCGGGGGGCGACGTCAACCCCTACCTGGCGCTGGCCGCGATGCTCGCGGGCGGGCTGCACGGGATCGAGCAGGGGCTGACCCTCGAGCCGGAGCTCGTCGGGAACGCCTACCACTCCGACAAGGAGCGGGTGCCGAACACCCTTCGGGATGCTCGCGACGCCTTCACCGGGTCGAAGGCGGCGCGGTCGGCGTTCGGGGACCAGGTGGTCGACCACTACACGAACATGGCCGACGTCGAGCTGGCCGCGTTCGGCAGCACCGTGACCGACTGGGAGCGCAAGCGCAGTTTCGAGCGCATGTGACCATGGCCTCCGAC
>JBOHDW010000134.1:0-4331 GCA_050700795.1 Nocardioidaceae bacterium
ACTACCCAGACATCCTGGATCCAGCTACGTGCCAGGCGGCAGCCAACGCATACCACAAGCCGGTCTCATCCGTGTTCCCCTCCGACCAGGCCGGCGACCTCTTCCAATATGCGTCGGGGTCGGGATCGACCTTTACGCTCCAGAACGCGGCCAACACGGGCCCGCTCGTCCTTGCGCCTGGTCAGGGCGTTTGTATCGGGATTGACAGCTATTGGGGCGACAACTCCGCACACACACAGAACCCCACACTTCCCGTCGATGACGCCGCACAGGGAGACTCGCTGAAGTTCGACGTCCACTTCGACCTGATCCAGTCCTGAGGGAACGAGAGCGGCCTGGTGGTAGGGCTGCCTCCCAGGACGGCCAAACCACCCAGTAGGACCGGCACAACACGCGAGAGCGAGCAGGAATGGCCATGCAGGGGAGTTCGACGGGAGGCGTCATCGCGACGCTGCTCCGGTGGACCGTCCGGCTGCTCCTGCTCGCTTTCGCGTTGCTCGTGGTGGGAGCGATCACGGTGGTGGTGGTGCTGCCGCGAGCAACCCACGGCTCGGCGCTAACCGTGCTGACCGGCAGCATGACCCCCGGGATCCCCGTCGGGTCGGTGGTGATCGTCCGTCCGGTCGACCCCGGCACCCTGAAGGTCGGCGACATCGCGACGTACCAGGTGGCCCCCGGCAAAGCGGAGTACATCACCCACCGGATCGTCAAGATCAACGCCAGGAAGAGCCCGGAGGTCTTCCGGTTCAAGGGGGACGCGAACCGGGGCCCCGACATCAACCCGGTGCCTGCGGGCGCGATCCGCGGGCAGGTCTGGTTCCACGTGCCGTACCTCGGCGCGATCCGGGACGGCCTGCACGGCAAGGGCGGGATCAGCCTGGTCGCGATGCTGCTGCTCGGCGGCTACGCGGCCTCCCAGCTGGGCGGTGCCTACAAGGAGCGCAAGACCACCTCGACCAAGCCAGGCGGCACTCCCCTGGTCCTCGAACGGACCCTGATCCTGGTCAGCCTTCGCCCGCACACGGTCGAGGCCGAGCTGGGCCCCACTCCCGAAGAGGCGGCGCGCAGGTGCGGTGCCCTCCTCGTCGATGCCGACGAGGAGGCGGTGACCCTGCTGATCGCTCCCGGCCCCGACTCCGCCGCGGCGGCCGTGGAGATCCTGCTCCAGCTCGACCCGTTGTCCGTCGAGGTGGTCGGCGCACCGTGCGTGGTCAGCGGAGGGAAGCCGAGCGAGGAGATCCTCGCCCTGCTCCGGGGCGAGCGGCGCGAGAGGAAGCCGGCTGGCCATGCCCTCATCTAGGCGCGTCGCGCTGTTCGTCGCCGGCGGGTTCACGTCGTTCGGCCTCGGGATGGCGCTGGCCGGCACCGGCACCACCTTCGCGGGGTACTCCGACTACGTGAACATCCCGGCCACCGCGCGAGCCGGCGTGTGGGGACCGTCCCCGGCCGCGCAGGAGACTCAGCAGACGACCACCCAGAAGGCGACGGCGCCCAACAAAGCCACCGGGGGCAAAAGCCCTGGCGCCACCAAGGCCCCCGGCCCGACCGCTGCGCCGTCACCCTCGGACCCGCCGACGAGCAGCCCGCCGACAAGCTCGACGCCAACCCCAACCCCGACCCCGACCCCCACCCCACCGCCGACCCCGAGCCAGCCGCCCAGCCCGGACGCGAGTCCGTCGCCCTGATGCGGCCGATGTAGTCAATTCGGGTCAGGGACTCCCGACTGTTCAGCCCTGCCGGGACTGGTCACTACTGAGCAGACTCGCCTCCATGGTCGGGGGACCCGTCTTGGAGCGGTATCAGGGGCAGAACGCCGAGGCAGTACCCCCTTGCCCGACGCACGCCCCGACGCGAGCCCGCCTGCTGCTCGTCGTCGGGGGTGCCGCCGGCCTTTGCCTGGGACTCGCCGCTCTCCTCGCCGTCGCCGGGATCAGCCTGCCCCCGACCGTCACCCACTTCGCCGTCACGCTCCGGGTCGTCGCCTCCGCGATGTTCCTCGGTGCCGGGGTGCTCCGCCTGTCTCGGTGGCGGATCTCCGGCGATGGTCGCAACGCACTGATGGGAGTCGCCCTGGTCGTGCTCGGCGGCACCGCCATCCCGTTCGCCGCGATAGCCGGCCTGGCCTCGGCCGGTGTGCCCGGCGCGTTGCACGAGCCGCTCACCCGCTCGGTCACCACCGTCATCATCCTGACGCTCGTCCTGCGCGCGGTGGTCTCCGACCGCACCACGGAGCAGCCACCCACCATCTGGCTCATGGTCGGTGCGGTGGCCGCCGCCGGCGGTGGCCTGATCGGCGTACTGGCGCTCGAGAGGTGGTCGCCTGGTGCCCTGTACGCCGGCCTCGTTGCGCGCGCCGGCTTGGAGCTGACGCTGGCGCTCGCGTGGCTCGGCGTCGCGGCGTTCGCCTGGCGGCGTCATGGGCGCTACGCCTGGGCGGGTCGGGTGGCGCCCCTGCTCGGTGCGATGGGCGTGGTCGCCGTACTCCGAGGGGTGGCGGTCTACCGGAGCGGGGCCTTCGACCTGGCTTCGGCTACCCTCGCCGCGGTGGTGTCGTGCGTCGTCGCCTACTGCGCGCTGATCGACCTCGTCGACACCACGGTCACCGAGCACGAGCACCTGCGCAGCGTCGTCGACGGTCAGCAGAGCTGGCGCGAGGAGTTCCGCCACGACGCGCGCAACTCATTGGCCGGGCTCCGGGCCACGCTGACGACGCTGGACAGGTACGGCGGCCGGCTGACCGCCGAAACCGCGGCGGGCCTGCGATCGGCGGCGATCGGCGAGATCGGCCACCTCGACCACCTGATCATCGGCTCCGAGCGGGCCACGCCGGTCGACTTCTCCGTCGACGAGGTGGTGCGCACGGTGGTCGACATCCGACGCAGCACCGGCCTGGAGGTGCGGCTCGAGGTGGGCCACGACCGGGCCCACGGGGTCCCCGGGGACCTGGCCACCGCGCTGCAGAACCTGCTGGTCAACGCCCAGCAGCACGCGCCCGGCCACCCGGTGACCGTCCGCTCCGAGTGTGCCGTCGAAACGCTGGAGATCAGGGTCTCCGACCACGGTGCGGCGATCCCCGACCGCTGCCCCGAACGGCTCTTCGAACGCGGGGAGACCGGGGATGCGAGCAGTGGCTCCGGCCTGGGGCTGTACGTCGCGCGGCAGCTGATGCGGGACCAGGGCGGAGACCTGAGGCTCGTCTCGCGAACGGGTGGCTGGGAGTTCGCGCTCTCGATGCCCCTGGCTCGACCGCAACCCGCACCCATCCCTCGGCAGCGGTCGGCCGGCTCACGCGCCGTCGTGGAGGCGCTATGACCCCATCGACGCCCGCGGTCCGGGTTCTGCTCGTCGACGACCATCGGTTGTTCACCCAGAGCCTTTGCGTGGCCCTCAGCCACGAGGGGCTGCGTCCGGAGATCGCCGACCTCACCGACCGGGAACGGTTGATCGGCACCGTCTCGGCGGACCCGCCCCGGCTGGCCCTGGTCGACCTCGACCTCGGCGGGGCGATCGGCGACGGGGTGACCCTGGTGGCGCCGTTCACCCGGGTGGGCGTCCGCGTCCTCGTGGTCAGCGCCACGACCGTCGGCTCGTGGACGGGTACGGCGATCGAGCAGGGCGCCATCGGCGTCGTACCCAAGTGCGCGCCGTTCGAGGAGCTCCTCGACGTGGTGGAGCGAGCCGGACGGGGCGAGGAGGTGAGGTCCAAGGCGGAACGGCTGCGGATCATCGCGAACCTCCGCACCGAGCGCGCGGAGCGAAAGGGGATCCGCCAACCCTTCGACCGGCTCACCCAGCGCGAGCAGCAGGTGCTGCGGGCCCTGGGAAGCGGGAAGACGGTCGGTCACATCGCCGACGAGTGGGTCGTCTCGGAGGCGACCGTCCGCAGCCAGGTCCGCGGCGTACTCACCAAGCTCGACGTCAACTCCCAGCTCGAGGCGGTGGCCCGGGCCCTGCGAGCCGGGTGGCTGACCGCCTCCGGCTGACGGTCAGCCGATCGGTCGGTGCAGGTCCGGTCGCGTCGACGCCCCCGGTTCCCACGTCGAGATCCACGGGCCCGTGCCCTCGGAGGAGTCGATCACGCCGTCCTCGAGCCAGGTCATCGTCCCGTGCAGGACGCGGGCGGCGACGTGACGGTCGGAGGCGTCGGTGTTGTGCCACAGCTCGTCGAAGAGGAGCTCGACCCGCCGCCGCGACTGCTCGCAGAACGCCGCCGCCATGCCGAATGCGGCGCGACCGCTCGCGGGATCCTCCCGCTTGAGCATCTCCGCTCGCGTGCACACGGCCGCCATCGCGAACAGCTCGGCGCCGATGTCGACGACCCGGCCGAGGAA
>JBOHDW010000135.1:0-6201 GCA_050700795.1 Nocardioidaceae bacterium
GTCGCGGCCACCCTCGCAGTCGGGCTGCCGGCCGGGGCGGCCGCCATGTACGCCGCCCGGCACGGGGCCGACCCGCTGACCGTGATGGCCGTCAACGACGTGCGCAACTACTCCTACTTCGTCAGCCTGCTCATGCTCGGCGCCCAAGCGATCACCCTGGGGATCGCCGCGATCACCGATGGCCGCTTCACCAAGTGGATCGGCTGGGGAGGAGTCGCCACCGGGGTCGTCTGCATCATCGGGGTCCCCGGGCACTTCCTGAACGTCGGTGCGATGGTCTGGTTCGTGTGGTGGATCGGCGTGGCCGTCACGTTCCTTCGAGCCGCCCGGGCCAATCAGGCGGGTGCGGGCGCCGAAGTCGCGGCCCGAAACTGATGCGCTGACCTGACCTGTGCGCGAATCTGTATCCGTGCGTACCGCGGGACGAGTGTCGGCGGCCCTCATCGGGGTCGCCGGCATCGTCGCGTCGGTCGCCGTGCAGGTCACCGACGACGACCGGCTGAGCCTCGCGGCGGTCGGCTTCGTGCAACTGCTCTACATCGCGGTCGGCATGGTCATCCTGCGTGCCCACCCCGGCCATCTCGTCGGTCGTCTGGTGCTGCTCGGGGGAGCCATCGCCGGCGGTGGGACCGGGCTCCTTGAGCTCTCCTACGCGCGTCTGCGCGACCACCCCGCCGACCCGACCGCCGGGCTCGGCGCCACCCTCGGCGCGACCGGCCGCGGCTTCGGCTGGCTGCTGGTCGTGCTGGTACTGCCACAGATCTTCCCGGACGGGCGGCGCGGCGGCCCCCGTCGTCTCGCACCCGTCGCCTGGTGGATCAGCCTGAGCACGGTGGCGATCTTCGCCTTCACCGGCCTGTTCTCACCCGACCAGACCGACCTGCGGATCAGCACGATCGACAACCCGATCGGACTCCCGCATCGCCTCAGCGGCATCACCGACGCGCTGATGGCACTCCAGCTGCTCTTCGCCGTCCTCACGATCGCGCTCGCGATCACCTGCCTCGTCTCACGCTGGCGTCACGGTGGGGAGCTGCGTCGCCAGCAGTTGCTCTGGTTCGGTCTCGCCTTCGCCCCACCGATCGCGGTGTTCGTGCTCAGCTTCACCGACTCAGCGGCGCCGTGGATGTTCGGGGTCGCCTCGCTACCCGTGCCGGTCGCGATCGGGATCGCCGTACTCCAGCACCGGCTCTACGACGTCAACCTGGTGCTGAACCGCTCCCTCACCTACGGCGCCCTGTGGCTGTTGATCGCCGCGCTGTACGCCGTCACCGTCGGCGGGGTCGGCGCGATGCTCCGCCAGGAGGGGGCGGGGTGGGTCCCCTGGGTGGCCGCGGGCGTCGTCGCGGTCAGCTTCGCGCCCCTGCGGGACGCCCTGCAGCGCGCCGCGAACAAGCTCACCTACGGTCGCTGGTCCCAGCCAGCGGAGGTGCTCGCCGCCACGGGGCGACGGCTCAGCGACGCCACCGACGTGCCTGGCCTCCTGCGAACCCTCGCCGACGAGCTCGGCGACGGCCTGGGACTGGCCTACGTGGAGATCACCGACGCCGACCGCACCAGCCTGGCCCGTCGTGGCGAACCGCCAAGCTCGCCCGATGAGCTCCCGCTCCAGGCGTACGGCGCACCGGTCGGGTCCCTGCGCTGGAGCCTTCGGCCGTTGCGCGAGGCCGACCGTCGGCTGCTCTCCGACGTGGCCGGCCAGCTCGGTGCCGTGGTCCACGCGGCCGGGCTGGTGCGGGAGATCCGGGCCAACCAGGAACGGCTGGTGATGGCACGCGAAGAGGAGCGCAAGCGGCTGCGCCGCGACCTGCACGACGGGCTCGGTCCCGCCCTCGCCGGCCTCACCCTGCAGGTGGACACCCTGCGCAACCGGCTCGACCGTGCCGCCGACGAGGGGCTGCTCGGGCTGCGGTCGGGGATCGCCTCGACGGTGCTCGACGTGCGGCGCATCGTGGAGGGACTCCGTCCGCCGGCCATCGACGAGCTGGGGCTGGCCGAGGCGCTGACCCAGCTCGCCGGCCGGCTGACCGCGCACGGCGGACCGTCGTTGACGGTGTGCGTCGAAGCCGAGGGCCTGTCCGCGGCCGTCGAGGTCGCGGTGTACCGGATCGCCCAAGAGGCGGTGACCAACGCGACGCGCCACGCCGGCGCCGCTCACGTGACGGTCGACCTGGCCGCCCGGGATGGGGCCCTCGAGCTGGTGGTCTGCGACGACGGCTCGGGGGTGCTGCGTCCGCGAGAAGGGGGCGTCGGGCTGAACAGCATGCGGGAGCGGGCCGAAGAGGTCGGTGGCTCGTTGCTTGTCGATGCGGCGCCCGGCCGGGGCACGACGGTCACCGCTCGGCTGCCCGTGGCGCAGGGGGTGCCGTCGTGATCCGGGTCATCGTCGTCGACGACCACCCGCTGTTCCGCGAGGGGCTGCACGGGCTGCTCGCCACCGTTGCGGACATCGACGTGTTGGCTGCGGTGGGGGACGGCGAGGCCGCCGTACGCCGGTCCGAGGAGCTCGTGCCGGACGTCGTACTCATGGACCTGAACCTGCCGGGGATGCCCGGCCTCGAGGCGATCCGGCGGATCGCCCGGCAGCCGTCACCGCCCGCCGTACTCGTGCTGACGATGGTCGACGACGATGACAGCGTGACCGCGGCGCTGCAGGTCGGCGCTCGGGGATACCTGCTGAAGGGCGCCGTCCAGGAGGAGGTGCTCGCCGCGATCCGGTCGGTCGCCGCCGGCGGGGCGGTGTTCGGGGCCGGGGCCGCCGAACGGGTGCTGTCGCGTCGGCCCCGATACAACGCGGCCCTGACCGATCGCGAGGCGGAGATCCTCGCGCTCATTGCGGCCGGGCGTGACAACGGCGAGATCGCCAAGGAGCTGGGGCTGAGCCTCAAGACGGTGCAGAACCACGTGTCGAGGGTGCTGGCGAAGATGCAGGTCCGAGACCGTACCCAGGCGGCATTTCGCGCGCGCGGCCTCCGATGATGCGGATTGGTCCCCAACCGCACGGAATCGGGCTCCGGCGATGCGGTTCGTGACCATTCGAGGCGCCATCGAGGGGCCATCCCGGGGGAGGTCATCGAGGGCCTACGCGTGACCCCCGGGTCAACCACGGTGTGGGGTGCCGGCGTACTGGACCTCCGCCCGGAGCCGTTCGAAGCCGAGCCCCTCGTAGTCGGCGATCGCCGGCGCGTTGTCCCCGTCGAGGTAGAGGATCACCTCGCCGAGCCCGAGGGCGCGCAGGTGCTCCAAACCGACGATGTTCAGCACCGTCCCGAGCCCCCGGCCCGCCGCCTTGGGGTTCACCGCCACGACGTAGACCTCCCCGTAGGCCGGCCTCTTGTCGCGGTGCACCTTCGTCCAGTGAAAACCGAGTAGCCGGATCTCCTCCGACGCCGACGGCTCGTCGTCTGGTACCGCCAGGAACAGCCCGGCCGCGTCGAACCACGGCTCGGCCACCCGCTCACGGAACTCCTCGACCGACAGGTGGCCCTGGTCGGGGTGCTGGGCGTACGCCGCCGCGTTCACCTGGAGCAGCTTCTCCTCGTCGGCCGGGGTGTAGCTCCGGATGAGTACGCCGGCCGGCAGGGTGAGCCCGGGCAGCGCCAACGACGTCGGCCGTCTCATCACCCACAGGTCACGCTCGCGAGCCAGCCCCACTGCGGCCGCGATC
Organism: Nocardioidaceae bacterium; assembly: GCA_050700795.1. GTDB lineage: Bacteria > Actinomycetota > Actinomycetes > Propionibacteriales > Nocardioidaceae > JBOHDW01. Next base: position 3,668 of record JBOHDW010000135.1, read on the forward strand.
CCGGCCGCGTCGGGGTGGTCACCGTGTGACCACGCGTTCACCGGAGAGTCGACGCCCGCAAGGGCCGCCCTGGCCAGCGCGCTACCGATCCCCCTACGACGCGAGTCGGGGTGGACGGCGAGGTCCAGGATGTCGCCGTGCCGCAGGGCGAAACCGCCATCGTCGAGCCAGAGCGCGGCGTCGCGCAGGCCGCGATAGGTCAACTGCAGCATGGCCCGCTCGTTGAGGGCGTCGGTGCCGTCGTGCGCGGTGGCTGCCGCGGCGATCCGGCGTACCTCGGCGGCCGGGCCGTCAGTCGCGCGCCAAGCGAAGGCGGCCGGGTCGACCCTCCGAAGCTGCACCATCACCGGAGGCTATGCCATTCCCACCGGGCGCGAACGGGGCGAAGGTGTCCGATTCCGACACCGGGACTCCGCACCCGGCCTAACCTGTTGATGAGACCCCTCGGGAGGGCTCCCCCTTCCACCCGTTGAGGAGCCTCGGTGCGTCGGACCGTCGCCGCCATGCTTGCCGCCGCCACGGCGTTGACCCTGGCCACTGTCACCGCGCCGTCGTCGCAGGGCGCGGCCACGATCGTTCACGTGCGGCTCCGTACCGCGATCAGGCATCTTCCCGTGAAGGCGCACAGCCACGCCCGCAGCTACAGCCGGACCAAGGAGTTCGGGAACTGGATCACCCAGTACGGCGAGTGCGACACCCGCGCGGTCGTGTTGAAGGACGAGTCGTTGCGTCGTACCACTCAGAACTCGTACTGCACGGTCTCGAAGGGCAAGTGGTACTCGTTCTACAACGCGAGGTACTACTACGACGCGTACGGCGGCGCCCTGCAGATCGACCACGTCGTACCCGTCGAGAACGCGTGGGTCTCCGGAGCGTGGCGGTGGACACACGCAACCCGGGTCCGCTACTACAACGACCTCGGCGACGCGCGCACGCTGGTCGCCGTCGACCTGCACGACAACGAGGCGAAGGGCGACTCCGACCCGACGCAGTGGATGCCGTCGCACGGGCACTGCCGCTACCTGCGGTACTGGGTGGCGGTCAAGACGCGCTGGCACCTGAGTGTGACCTCCGCCGAGAAGGCGAAGCTGGCCAGGGTTGCGGCCGGGTGCCCGAACACGTTGCTGACCATCCATCGGGCGGCCGTGACCTACCGGTAGTCGCGGCCACCATCGGGCCCTCGGAGGTGCGGATGTGAGGCAACGCGTCGCGAGATCCTGGCCGCATGCTGGGAGGTGGCTCGGGTGGAGGGGCTGGCCCAGTTCACTCTGCGTGGGGTTGCCGCCCGGGTGGGAAGGCGGGCCCCTTCGCTGTACTCCCACTTCGACTCGAAGGACGCGATCTAAGACGCGATGTTCGGGTAGGCCTGGTCGACCTACCTCACGTCGGTCGAGGCGCTCGAGGTGCCAACCGAGCCGCGGGAGGCATTGCGCTTCTACGCGCGGAACTTCTTCGACTTCTCGGTCGCCGACCTTGCCCGGGCCTACGCGCCGGCCGTCGCGACCCTGGAGCGGCTGCACGAACGGCTGGCCGCGTTGGGGATCACGCGCACGGAGGACGTCGACCTTTACGTCGCGCTCGTAGGCGGGCTCGTCGACGCGCAGCTCGCCAACGATCCCGATGGGGACCGGTGGTCTCGACTGCTCGACCGCACGATGGAGATGTAGGCCGACAACCTGGGCCTGTGAGCCCGAGCCAAGAGGAGCCGTGATGGTCATCGAAACCGGAACCCGGACGACCACGCCGCCGTGGACGGCCGCGATCGAACGGGGATCAGCGATGGGGCTCGCCGCGGTCGAGTACGAACGGTTCGCAACGGTCCTCGAGCGGCTCACGCCCGAGCAGTGGGCCGTCCGACCGACTGCCCCGGCTGGGACGTCCGCGCGATGGCCGGTCATGTGTTGGGCATGATGCAGATGGCGGCATCGGTACCCGAGTCGATCCGCCAGCAGCTGCTCTCGAAACGACGGCAGCGGCGCGACGGCGGTTTGCTCATCGACGCCATGACAGCCCTGCAGGTCGAGAAGTCGGCGACGTTGAGCACCGACAAACTCGTCGAACAGGTACGCCGTTTCGGCCCCAAGGCGGTCCGCGGTCGACGTCGTACGCCGGCGCTCGTCCGAGGTCGCACGATGCCCGATCTCCAGGATGTGGGCGCGAGCCGGGAGCGGTGGAAGTTCGGCTACCTGATCGACGTCGTCTTGACCCGTGACCCATTCACGCGAATGGGCGATCCGTCACGGCCGGCCCTACCGCCTCGAGCTCACCAACCCGGCCGGTGGGCAGTGGGGCGACGGGGACCTTGAACCCATCGTGATGGACGCGTTCGAGGTCTGCCGCACGCTGTCGGGTCCTACGTCGGGGGCTGGCCTGCTCGCCACCCAGGTACCGTTCTGACGTTGGGCGGGGCCGAGCATCTTCGTCGGCCCGCATGCCCCCTCGAATGGTCATGAACCGCATCATCAGGCCACGAATCCGTGCGGTTGGGGACCAATCCGCGTGCCCGGGCGTGCGGCTCAGCGCGAGGTGGTGAC
>JBOHDW010000136.1:0-1892 GCA_050700795.1 Nocardioidaceae bacterium
GCGCGAAGGTAGCGCCGCTCCCCGAGCCGAGGGCCGCGGCCATCCCGAGGAACGCGACGGTGCCGACATGCTCGAGAAGCGGGTGGGTCGCCGCGACCGCCGCGCCGACGACCACGACGCCGTACCCGAGCGCCAGCACGGGGAGCGCCCCGACCCGGTCCGACAGCCAACCGCCGACCGGTCGCAGCAGCACCGCCACCGCCACGAAGCCGGCCATCCGGTTCGCCGCGTCGGCGGGGGTCAGCCCGTAGGCGATCTTGAGGTACGACGGAAGGTAGACGGAGAACGCGACGTACCCCCCGAAGGCGACCGCATAGAGGATGCACGCCTGCCAGGTGATCGGGAGCCTGGCGTTCGCCGAGATCCGGCTCACCAAGGAGGCCCGCGGTGCGGCGTGCCCCGGCGCGTCGCGCAACACGAACCACGAGGCCACAGCATAGGCGGCGAGAACGACCGCGGTGATCAGGAACGGTGCCCGCACCCCGACGTTGGTGTAGAGCTTCACGGTGGTCAGCGCGCTTATCGCGGTGCCGCCCATGCCGGCGCCGAACACGCCCACGGCCAGACCCCGGCGCTCAGGGGGGAACCAGCCGTTCACGAAGGGCACCCCCACCGCGAAGGCCGTGCCCGCGATCCCCAGGAAGAACCCGCCGGCGATCAAGGCGAGGTACGACGCCTGGGCGAAGAACCCGATGAAGAGGATCGGGACGATCGTCGCCGCCGACACGAGGGGGAACATCACCCGCCCGCCGAACCGGTCGGTCATCGCACCGACCACGATGCGACCCAGCGAACCGACGATGACCGGCACCGCCACGAGCAGGGCAACATCGGACTCGCTGAGCGACCCCAACGTCCCGTTCTGCCGAAAGAGCGGGCCGAGGGGGCTGATCAGCGCCCACGCCCAGAAGTTCGCCGCGAAGCCGATGGTCGCCATGGCGAGCATCAGCCCCCGCGAGCGCAGCGGAGGTGCCGGCACCGTTGTCCTCACCCGGTCAGCCTGGCAACCGCCGCGCTCCCGCGTGACGGGCCGAAGGTCCCCTTCTGGCCGCCCTACGTCCCGGAGTTCGCCTCGACACGTGCGAGGAACGGCCCGGGCACGGTACAAACAGAGCATGGCCACCCCGATCCGCGTCTTCCTGCTCGACGACCACGAGGTGGTCCGCCGTGGGTTGCGCGACCTGCTGGAGAGCGAGGGCGACATCGAGGTGGTCGGAGAGGCGGGCACGGCCAGGGAGGCGACCGCTCGGATCCCCGCGCTGCAGCCCGACGTCGCCGTCCTCGATGCCCGGCTGCCGGACGGCAGCGGGATCGACGTGTGCCGTGACGTTCGCTCGGTCGACCCCACGATCAAGGCACTGATCCTCACCAGCTACGACGACGACGAGGCGCTCTTCGCGGCCATCCTCGCGGGTGCGGCCGGGTACGTCCTCAAGCAGATCCAAGGCAACGACCTCATCGACGGGGTACGCCGGGTGGCGGCCGGTCAGTCGCTCATCGACCCCTCCCTCACCGCCAGGCTGCTCGACCGGGTGCGCAACGGCCCCGCGGAGCACCGGGAGCTGGCCAGCCTGACCGACCAGGAGCGCAAGATCCTGACCCTGATCGCGGAGGGGTTGACCAACCGACAGATAGGCGAGCGGATGTTCCTGGCCGAGAAGACGGTGAAGAACTACGTGTCCAGCATCTTGTCGAAGCTCGGCCTCGAGCGGCGTACCCAGGCGGCGGTACTGGCCGCCAAGCTGTTGGGCTGACCGCCCTAGAGCGGGATCGACCACTCGAAGCGGGTGCCGTGCGGCTCCTCGGGGAGGAGCCGCAGGATGCCACCGTGCTCCGTCGCGCGACGGCGTACGTTGCGCAACCCGCTCTCGTGGCGCTCGGCAGGTAGCCCC
>JBOHDW010000137.1:0-7100 GCA_050700795.1 Nocardioidaceae bacterium
TGGGGCGAAGCGGTCTGTTCGGCACCACTCCCGACGGGACCGCGACCCAGACCTCCGGCTCGGTGCACACCGACCATCAGTCGGCCGCGATCACCTCCGACACCGCTCGTTACGGCAGCTGGCCGGATGCGCGTACGACGGGCGCGAACTGGACGAACAAGTCCCACCGGGGCGGCCTGACGATCACCAAGAACGGGACCGTGCTGAGCCACACGATCGTCAACGGACAACTGACGATCCGCGCCGACAACGTCCGGATCAGGGACGTCGTGGTGCGCACGAACAGCTTCTACGGGATTCTGGTCGCCGGGAAGAACGCCCTGATCACCCGCACGACGATCAACGGGGCGGGCGCGATGGCGGGGATGGCGACGCAGAGTGGTGGACAGTTCATCGCCCGCCACATCAACGTCTTCGGCTCCGAGGACGGCGTCCGGCTGGCCTCGCGGTGCCGGTTGGTCGACTCCTACGTGCACGGCCTGAAGGGGCACCAGGGCTCGCACTACGACGCGGTGACCGCGGACGGGTTCGTCGGCTGGCAGATCCGGCACAACACGCTGCTCAACCCACACAGCCAGACCTCGGTGACCTACGTCGGTGACCCCCGAAGCGGCGGTTCGGCCGGCATCTACCGCAACAACTACGTCGCAGGCGGCGGCTACAGCATCTACGGCGGACCGGGAAAGAACAACGGCATCCGGGTGGTCGACAACGTCTTCTCGACCCGATACTTCCGCAACGGCGGGTACTGGGGCGTGGCGGCCCACTGGAGCTCCGCCGGCAGCAACACCTGGTCCGGGAACACCTGGATCGACGGGCCGCGCAAGGGCCGCACAGTCCGGCAATGACCCGAGGATCAGCTCTTCTGGTCACCACGACCGGCTAGCGCCCGCCTGCGCAACCACCTCTTGAGTTCGCTCGTCCGCCCGGTCCTCTCGGCCACCCACTTGCCGGCCCGGGTCAGCCCGGAGGTCACGGCGAGTCCGAAGCGGACGGCGCGTGCCCGGACCCCTCCTCCGTAGATGACGACATCGGCCTTGAGGGTCATGCTGGTGCCGAACCTCGCCTTGTAGTCGGCGTCCCCGTGGCCGAAGTCCGCGGACGTCATGCTCGGGTCGTTGTTCAGGTCCTCGAGCACCCGCCGCATCGCGTAGTAGCCGACGCGCGCCTTGGCGTACTCCGCGTCGTACCCCGTCGTACCGAGGTGGCAGGTGCTTCCATGGACGATCCCGGCCCAGAACGCGACCGGCTGGTCGTCGATGTAGAGCATCCAGACGCGGGCGCGATCACGATCAAGCGCGGCAGCCATCAACTTGCGTTCGAAGTCGCCGGTGGCACCGACCCCGAGCGCCTGCTGGTAGGTCCGGCAAGCCACCGTCTCCAGGTCCTTGTCCATCCGGTGCCGGTGCTCGGGAAGATCGAGCCGCCGCATCTCGAAACGGCCCTCGTAGGCCCGCTCGAACCGACTGTCGTCGGCACGCAGCTTCCGCCGGGACTCCCCCGACCTGCGCCCGAGGAACTCCTCCCAGGAGTCCGCGAGCTCGATGGTCCAGTGCGACGTCTCCTCCCTGACGCTCAGGCCCCGCGCGGGAAGCCCGCGCAGCGCGTCGAACAGCGGGGAGCCGACCGCGAGCTTGGGCAGGTAGAGCAGGTCGACGCCGCCGTGCCGCAACTGGTCGGTGAGCACGCTGACCACGTCGTTGACGTCCTCGTCGGTCCGCACCCCGACGACTCCGCCGAAGGTGAGCGCCAGCGATCGCAAATGCGAGCGGCCGACGGTCCGGTAGCCGATCCGGAAGCGGACGACCTGCTCGGTCAGCCTCGCGATCACCAGGATCGGATCGCGGCCGGCACGGTCGAGGACCACCACATGGGGACAGGCATCGGGGCTGGCCTGCAAGACGTCGAGGAAGTAGTCGATATCGGAGTCGAGCTCGTCGATGGGCGCTGCGTCCCAGAGCGGTCGCAGCCGCTCCACCTCCGGCACCGTCTCGGCAACCCGCACCCCAGTTGCCCCCTCCAACATGGTCCTCCAAAGTCGATGTCCGGGCAGTCGGCCAACTCTTGCACAGCGGCGTCCGGCGCGCAGGAGGTTCGCGCAGGAAGCACATTCGAGCCGGGTCGAGGGGGTTTCGCGTTGCGTTCGAGCCGGGTCGAGGGATTTAGGATCGGCGGGTGGAGTCGGAGACCGGCCGGGACGCTCGGGGTGGCACCGGGGCGCTGGCCGGCCTCGTCGCGCGCGGGCTGGTGGCGCCGGACTGGGCCGCGGCGCTGGCCCCCGTGGATCGAGCCATCGGCGGGATGGGCGGCTTCCTTCGCGATGAGATCGCGTCCGGCCGGAGCTACCTGCCGCACGGGGACCAGATCCTGCGCGCGTTCAGTCGCCCGCTCGCCGACGTGAGGGTCCTCGTCGTCGGGCAGGACCCCTATCCGACGCCGGGCCATCCGGTCGGGCTGTCCTTCTCGGTCGCCCCGCAGGTGTGCCCGCTCCCCAAGAGCCTGGTGAACATCTACCGCGAGCTGGTCGACGACCTCGGGGTGCCGGCGCCCACCACGGGAGACCTGACCCCGTGGTTCGAGGGTGGGGTGATGCTGCTCAACCGGGTGCTCACGGTCCGTCCCGGCGTACCGGCCTCGCATCGCGGCCGGGGTTGGGAGTCCGTGACCGAGTGCGCCATCGAGGCGCTGGCCCGACGCGGCGGACCTCTCGCGGCGATCCTCTGGGGGCGCGACGCCCAGGGCCTCAAGCCGATGCTCGGCGACGTTCCGTGGGTGCAGTCGGTCCACCCGTCACCGCTCTCGGCGGCGCGTGGCTTCTTCGGCTCCCGGCCGTTCAGCCGGGTCAACGCGCTGCTCGAACGACAAGGCGGTACGCCGGTCGACTGGCGACTGCCCTGACCTCAGCAGGTCGTGTCGAGCCCCGCGCCCTCGATCCGCGCGACGATCTGCCCGGAGATCCGCTCCAGGGCGCTCACATCCTCCTCGGACAACCCTTCGAAGACGAGCGAGCGGACCGTCTCGACGTGAGCGGGCGCCGCGGCGACGAGGGTCGTCCAACCGGTGTCGGTCAGCGACACCAGCGTCACGCGGCCACTGCTGGGAGAGGGACAGCGCGACACCCAGCCGCGCTCCTCGAGCTTCTTGATCACGTGCGACAACCGAGACAGCGAGGCGTTGGTGCGGCCGGCGAGCGCGCTCATCGTCATGGTGCGGTCGTGGGTCTCCGACAGCATCGCCAGGCAGAGGTAGTCGAAATGGTTCAGGTCGCTGTCGCGCTGCAGCTGGGAGTCCAACGACGGCGTCAGCTTGAGCATCACCCCGGCCAGTCGCAGCCAGGCCCGCTGCTCGTCCTCGGTCAGCCACCTGGTCATGGGGAAAGCGTAGCATATTCGCTTGATGCTTCAACTTTTTCCTGCTACGATTTCACCGTGACTCCCACCTCCCCCATGCCCGCCCTCTACATCGGTCACGGCGCCCCGCCGCTGCTCGACGACCCGGTGTGGAAGGGACAGCTGGCCGCCTGGGCCGACGACCTCCCACGGCCGAAGGGGATCCTGATCGTCTCCGCCCACTGGGAGTCCGCGCCGGTGAGCCTGAGCGCGACCGCGAAGGGGACGCCGCTGGTCTACGACTTCGGCGGGTTCGCGCAGAGGTACTACGAGATGACCTACGAGACCCCCGACGCGTCGGCGCTCGCGGCGCGCGTCGCGGCGGTCATGCCCGACAACGAGCCGGTCCACCAGCACCAGTCCCGCGGCCTTGACCATGGTGCCTGGGTGCCGCTCACGATCATGTACCCCAGCGCCGACGTCCCCGTCGTGCAGATGTCACTGCCCACCCAGGACCCCTACCGGCTGCTGGAGCTGGGGCACCGGCTCCGTCCGCTGCGGGACGAGGGCATCCTCGTGATCGGCTCGGGGTTCCTCACCCACGGCCTGCCGTTCCTGCGTGAGTTCCGCATCGAGGCCGCCGCCCCCGGATGGTCCACCGAGTTCGACGCGTGGGCGGCCGACGCCCTTGCCCGAGGTGACATCGACGAGCTCGCGTCGTACCGCTCGAAGGCGCCGGGGATGCCCTACGCGCACCCGACCGTCGAGCACTACACGCCGCTGTTCATCACGCTCGGTGCCGCCTCCGACCCGGAGACGCCGGGCGACCAGCGCATCGACGGCTACTGGATGGGGCTGTCGAAGCGGTCCCTCCAGGTCGCCTGACCGGCCCTCACGAGCCGCTTGTCAGGATCGAACTGACGACCTTTCGCTTACAAGGCGAATGCTCTACCAGCTGAGCTAAAGCGGCGATGCGGCCCCATGGTAGACGCAAGCCGCCCTTGGACCCACCGGGTAAGTTCACGTTAACTTGAGCTCATCGGGAGGTGGCATGGCGGCGCCGTACCTCACCATCGGGGAGCTGTCGGCCCGCTCGGGGGCGGCCACGTCGGCGCTGCGCTACTACGACGCACTGGGGCTGATCGCCTCGCAGCGGACCAGCGGCAACCAGCGCCGCTACCCCCGGGCGATGCTCCGGCGGGTGGCGTTCATCCGGGCCGCGCAGAGAGTCGGCCTCACCCTCGAGGAGATCGCGACCGCACTGGCGGGGCTTCCGTCCGAGCGGACCCCGACCAAGGCCGACTGGACCCGGCTCTCGGATGGCTGGCGCGGCCGGATCGACGAGCAGCTGAGGCGCCTCGAGAAGCTCCGCGACGACCTCGACGGGTGCATCGGGTGCGGCTGTCTCAGCCTGCGCACCTGCGCCCTCCGCAACCCCGACGACGTCCTCGCCAGCCTGGGGCCGGGAGCGGTGAACCTGGAGCCCTGACGGTCGCGGCTAGGGTGAGCGCCATGGCGCTGAGGATCATCGCCACCAAGCCGAACCCGGCTCTCGTGACGCTCCCCTGGTCTCGGCCGCTCGAGGAGTGGGGCGACGACGTGGTCGTCCCGCTCCCCCGTGGGCTGTCGCGTCACGTGGTCCGGATCGTGCGTCTGGGCCACGACGTGTACGCCGTCAAGGAGACCCGGGAGCAGATCGCCTTTCGGGAGTACCGGCTGCTGCGGGACCTGCGACGGCTCCGGCTGCCGACGGTGGAGCCGGTCGGGGTCGTGGCGGGGCGGGAGACCGACGACGACGTACCTATCGAGCCGATCCTGATCACCCGACACCTCCAGCACTCCCTGCCCTACCGCAACCTGTTCAGCCATGGCCTACCGGCCGAGAGCCTGCCGAGGCTGATCGACGCGCTCGTCGTACTGCTGGTGCGGCTGCACCTCTCGGGCTTCTTCTGGGGCGACGTCTCGCTGTCCAACGTGCTGTTCCGCCGCAACGCGGGCGAGTTCGCGGCGTACCTCGTCGACGCCGAGACCGGCGAGCTGCATCCCACGCTGAGCAACGGGCAGCGGGCCCACGACCTCGACGTGGCGTTCACCAACATCTTCGGGGAGCTGCTCGACCTGCAGGCCGGCAGGTTGCTCGACGAGACCGTCGACGCCTCCGAGATCGTCGACCGCGTCCGGGAACGGTACGCCGCACTCTGGGCCGAGCTGACCGAGACCGAGGAGTTCACCACCGAAGAGATGTGGCGCATCGAACGACGGATCGCGCACCTCAACGACCTCGGCTTCGACGTGGACGAACTCGACATCGTCACCGACTGGGACGGGAGCACGGTGCGCGTCCAGCCCAAGGTGGTGGAGGCGGGCCACCACACCCGCGAGCTGGCCGGCCTCACCGGGCTCGAGGTGGAAGACAACCAGGCCCGGGTCCTCCTCAACGACCTCGCCGCCTTCACCGCGCACTTCGATCTCGGCTCCGAGGACCGCGGCATCGTCGCCCACCGCTGGCTGACCCGGATCTACGAGCCGATCATGGCGATGGTCCCCCCGGAGATGCGCGGCCGGCTCGAACCGGCCGAGATCTTCCATGAGGTGCTCGTGCACCGGTGGTACCTCTCCGAGCGAGCCGGGAAGGAGGTCGGCATCTTCGAGACGGCGAGCGACTACATCGACACCGTGCTGGCGACCCGGCCCGACGAGGAGCTGCTGCCCGAGGGATAGCCGGGTGGATCCCTTCACCAGGTGCGTGCGATCGACCCGGCTGTGGCGGTCAGCCTCGCGCCCGGCTGATCGCGTAGAGGGCGACCGACGCCGCCACCCCGGCGTTCAACGACTCGAGGGCGCTGACCATCGGGATGGACACGAGCTGGTCACACGTCTCCGCGACCAGGCGGGAGAGGCCGTCCCCCTCCGAACCGACCACGACGACCAGCGGGCCGGTGGCCAGCTCGAACTCGGGGAGCGCGACGTCCGCGTCGGCGGCGAGACCGACCACCATGCAGCCGGCATCTTGGTAGGTCCGCAGCTGACGGGTGAGGTTGGTCGCCTGCGCCACGGGCAACCGAGCGGCCGCCCCAGCCGACGACTTCCATGCCGCCGCCGTCATCCCGGCCGCCCGTCGTTCGGGAACCACGACGCCATGCGCACCGAAGCCGGCCGCCGAGCGGATCACCGCGCCGAGGTTGCGCGGGTCGGTCACCGAGTCGAGCGCGACGATCAGGGCGGGCTCATGGGCCGCCGCGGCGAGCTCGAGCAGGTCGTCGGGGTGGGCGTACTCGTAGGCGGGCACCCGGGCCGCCAACCCCTGGTGTGACGCGCCGCCGGTCATCTTGTCGAGCTCGCCGCGGGGCAGCTCGAGCAGCGAGATGCCACGCTCGGCGACGATCTTGAAGGTCTCCCGGAGCCGCGCGTCGCGGTCGACGCCCTCGGCGACGTAGACGGTGCTGACCGGCATGTTCGCGCGCAGCACCTCGACGACCGCGTTGCGACCAGCTACCCACTCGGCATCGGAGGCGCGGCCGCCCCGCTTCGGACGGGTGCCCCGCTTCTCGGTCCGGACCCGGCTCTTGTGCGCCACGTGGCCCTCTCGCTCTACCGCCTTCGGTGTCGGCCCGCGTCCCTCGAGGCCGCGGCGTCGACGACCACCCGAGCCCGCGGTGGGGTTCCCCTTGGCCGTCTTCTTGGTGGCGCCGCGGCGCGCGGAGTTGCCGGGCATCACAGGCTCCACTTCGGGCCGGACGGGGTGTCCTCGATCTCGATGCCGGCGGCCTT
>JBOHDW010000138.1:0-4285 GCA_050700795.1 Nocardioidaceae bacterium
ACGGTGAGCCGACCGAGACCGAGAAGCGTCGCGTCGCCGAGGCGATCACCCGGCCGCATCCGGCCGCGGGCCGCACCGGGCCGCGGGCCAGGGGAGAGGACCGCAGCACCGGCATCGCCGTACGCCGCTCCCGCAGCACCCACGGCCACGCGTGATTGCCTTCGGGTGAGAGGGTGGCGCCATGAATCGCCAGAGCGCGGCCACCGTCTCGGTGTTCGTGGCGCTGATCGCCCTGGTTGCGGTGATCGCGTTCGCTCCGGTGCCCTGGGTGGCGATGAGTCCGGGCCCCACCGTGGACGTGCTGGGCTCCTTCAACAAGGTCCCGATCATCTCGGTGACCGGCCACAAGACCTACCCGACCAGCGGCCAGCTCCGCATGGTGACCGTCACGATCACCGCCCCCGACCACCAGATCAACCTGCCGACCGCGATGAAGGCCTGGTTCGACGGCACCGAGGGGGTCTATCCGCGCGACGTGTACTACCCGCCTACGGTCTCGGCCGCGGACGCCGAGCAGCAGAGCAACGTGGAGATGGTCAGTTCGCAGGACACCGCGGTGGCGGCCGCGTTGACCCGGCTCGGGTACTCGCTCCCACTGCGCAGCGAGGTGCTCGCGGCGACGCCCGGTGGTCCCTCGGTCGGGATCCTCAAGCCGCACGACATCATCGTCTCCACCAACGGGACCAAGATCACCAACGTGTCCCAGGTGAGCAAGGCGATCCAGAAGTCGGGCATCGGGGGAGTCGTGCACTTCACCCTGCGGCGCAACGGGCGGATCATCCATCGCTCCGTCAAGACGGTCGCCTCGACCACCACCACGAGCCAGGCGGTGGTCGGGATCGAGGTCGGTGACGGCTACGACTTCCCCTTCCAGGTCGACGTGCAGCTGCCGGACCAGATCGGCGGACCGAGCGCGGGGCTGATGTTCTCGCTGGCGATCTACGACACCCTCACCCCCGGCAAGCTCGTTGACGGCAAGGTCGTCGCGGGGACCGGCACGATCACCGAGTCGGGCAAGGTCGGCCCGATCGGCGGCATCCAGCAGAAGATCGTCGCCGCTGCCCAGGCGGGCGCCAAGATCTTCTTCGTGCCGCCGGCCAACTGCGGCGAGGCGCTCGGTGCGGACGTGGCTCCGGGCGCGATCCAGTTGGTGCGGGCGCCCACCATGAAGAGCGCGCTGTCCTCGTTGCGGAGCTGGACGGCCGACCCCTCGGCGGCGCTGCCGTCGTGCGGGGTCCAACGATGACCGACCCGACGTTGCGCGCGGCCACCCTCGAGATCGAGCAGCACGCCGCCGGGTCGGGGTGGGACCAGCCGGCCCGGCTCTACGCGCTGGTGCCGACCTCCGACCTGGCCGAGCGCGAGCCGGTGCTCGCCGCGGCGATGGGGCTCGACGAGACGACCGCGGCGGGCTCGTTGACCCCCGTCGAGCAGGACGGGGTCCGTCAGGACGTCTCGCTCGAGCAGGTGCTCGGTCAGATCATGTGGCCCGACGAGGTGTTCGGCTGTGCCGCCGTGGTCGAGCGGCTGGTGCTCCCTCCGTCGGCCGACGGCCAGGTTCCGAATGAGCCGGCCGCCGCCGAGACGTACGCCGTCGAGCACCCCGACCGGCACGAGGTCCGCATTGTCGCGGCCGCGACCCGAGCCGGATCGACGTACTGTGCACTACGGATGCGAGCGCACGACGAGGAGCGCTCCGTGCTCGAAGGACCGGACCTGGTGCCTGGTCTTCTACAGTTGTTGCTCGGCACGCTCGACGTGAGCGGGCCGGACACGGACACCGATGACCGGGCGGGGATGTGAGCGGTTTCTTCGACCAGGACGAGCCGGACGTGCCGCAGCGCCCGGCCCCACCGGCGCGCCAACGGTCGCGTCCCTTGATCCTCACCGTGATCGTGATCATCGCGGTGCTCTTCCTCGGCTCGGTCGCCACCCGCATCTACACCGACCGGCTGTGGTTCAACAGCGTCGGGTACGGCGGGGTGTTCACCACGGTTCTCGGCACCAGGGTCGTGCTGTTCATCCTGTTCGGGGCGTTGATGGCGGTCGCCGTCGGCGCGAACATGCTGATCGCCTACCGGCTGCGACCGTCGATGCGGCCCACCAACCCGGAGCAGGCCAGCCTGGACCGCTACCGGGAGGTGGTCACCCCGCTGCGGAGATGGCTGCTGATCGGCGTGAGCGTGGTCCTCGGCCTCTTCGCCGGCTCGTCCGCCTCGGGCGCGTGGCGGCAGTTCCTGCTGTGGGACCACCGGGTCCCGTGGGGCACCACCGACCCGTACTTCCACAAGGACGTCGGGTTCTACGTCTTCGACCTGCCGTGGTTCCACTTCCTGGCGAACTTCGGCATGGCGGTGACCATCCTCAGCCTGATCGCCACGGCGGTGGTGCTGTACCTGTTCGGGGGGATCCGCCTGCAGGTCCCGCGCGAGCGGATGACCGGGGCGGCGCAGGCCCAGATCTCGATCCTGGCCGGGATCTTCATGCTCTTCAAAGGGGTTGACTACTGGCTCGACCGGTTCAACCTGACCATCTCCAACACCAAGCTGTTCACCGGGATGGGCTACACCGACCAGCACGCCGTACTCCCGTCGAAGAACATCTTGATGTTCATCGCGTTGATCTGCGCCGTGCTGTTCTTCGCCAACGTGGTACGCCGCACCTGGCTGCTCCCGACCGTCGGACTGGGACTGCTCGTGCTCTCCGCGATCCTGCTCGGTGCGATCTGGCCGGCGATCGTTCAGCAGTTCCAGGTAGGCCCCTCGGAGCAGGACAAGGAGGGGCCGTACATCTCGAAGAACATCCAGGCGACACGGGCGGCGTACGACATCGCGAACACCAAGGTGACCGACTACGACGCCAAGCAGACGCTGGATCCCTCTCAGCTCAAACGCGACGCGCAGTCGATCCCGGGGATCAGGCTGCTTGACCCGCAGCTGGTCCGGGCCGCCTTCGAGCAGCTTCAGCAGGTGCGCGGCTACTACTCGGTCGCACCGGTGCTCGACGTCGACCGGTACCCCATCGACGGCCGTTCGCGGGACCTGGTGATCGCGGTCCGCGAGCTCGACCTCAACGGCCTGTCGCCGGCCCAGCGCAACTGGACCAACGAGCACACGGTCTACACCCACGGCTACGGCGTGATCGCGGCCTACGGCAACCAGCGCAACGCGCAGGACAGGGCCGTGGTGAACAACGACGGGAAGCCGGTGTGGGCCGAGCAGGACCTGCCGCCCCGGGGTCAAATCACCGACGAGTTCCCCCCCAACGGCTACCAGGCGCGCATCTACTACGGCGAGAACAGCCCGAACTACTCGATCGTCGGCAGGCTGCCGGGCCACCCCAAAGTGGAGCTGGACCTGCCCTCGAACCAGGGGGCGACGCCGCGCTCGAACACCTACCACGGCTCCAGCGGCGTCGGCGTCGGCTCGCTGTTCCGCCAGATGTTGTACGCCATCAAGTTCAGCGATGCCAACATCGTGCTGTCGAGCCGGGTCAACGCCGACTCGCGGATCCTCTACGACCGCGACCCTCGCGACCGGGTGCAGAAGATCGCGCCGTGGCTGACCACCGACAGCGACGTCTACCCCGCCGTCGTGGACGGTCGGGTCAAGTGGATCGTCGACTGCTACACCACCACCGACGAGTACCCGAACTCCGAGCGCGGCTCGTTGTCCGACATGACGTCCGACTCGCTGAACCCGCGCACGACGTACGCCACCTTGCCGACCGACAACATCAACTACATGCGCAACTCGGTCAAGGCCGTGGTCGATGCCTACTCCGGGCAGGTCAGCCTCTACGCCTGGGACACCGACCCGCTGCTCAAGGCCTGGTCGGCGGCGTTCCCCGGTGTGGTCCAGCCGCGGTCGTCGATCCCGCCGGACCTGCTGGCCCATATGCGGTATCCCGAGGATCTGTTCAAGGTGCAGCGCACGATCCTGGCGACGTACCACGTGGGCATCGAGTCCGCGCCGAACAGCCTGGCTACCGGCACGTGGACTCTGCTGACGGCGACGGTCGACGCGGGCGCGAAGACCATGAAGTTGTATGTGAATGGGGCCCAGGTCGCGTCGGCCGCGACGCCCACGCTGTGGAACGCCCACGGAGCGTTCACCGTCGGTGCCGCGGAGATCGCCGGAACCATGCAACAGTTCGTCAACGGCAAGGTCTCCAATCTCCAGGTCTACAAGCGGGTCTTGTCGTCGACCGACGTCTCGACCCTGTACGACGGTGGCGACGGGCGTACCGGCGGCGCACTAGGCACGACAAGTTCGACGACTACGAC
>JBOHDW010000139.1:0-2230 GCA_050700795.1 Nocardioidaceae bacterium
TGCGGTTTGGTCCCCAACCGCACGAAAAGTCGGCTGCATGTCGCGGTTGGGGACCAATCCGCACTCGTTTGAGGCCGGGGTTGAGGCCGGGGGCGTGGGGTACGGCGGGAGAGCCGTACCGTTCCACACCGTGAACCCGCCCCACGAGACGGGGGATCCTAGACTGAGCGGCCGCGGGCCAGAGTGGTGGAACGGTAGACACGCGGGTTTTAGGTACCCGTGCCTTCGGGCGTGGGGGTTCGACTCCCCCCTCTGGCACAACCCTCTGGCACAACCCCTCTGGCACCCGGGAACCGGATCCCGCGGCTACGAGGTGGCGATCCGGACGGCGTCGTGGACGAGCGCGACGGTCCGCTCGACGCTCCCGGGACGCGGCACGTCGTGCACGTCGTACCCCCGCAACCGGTCGGCGATCACCTGCTCGCACAGCTCGCGGTACTCGGGCAGCTGTCCGCCCACCCAGGTCAGTGCCGCCTTCTTGGAGGTGACCTCGCCGGTGTGCAGGGAGTAGAGCATCCGCGCGGTCGTCGCCGCGGCGTACCGCTGTCCCCACGCGATGCGGTCGATCGAGATCCAGGTGGCCAGGTCATCGAGGAGCGCCGGAAGCTCCGCGCGCATCCGCTCGCGGATCGCGTCGGGCGGTACCGGGTCGATCACGGTCCACGGGGCCGGACCGTCGAGCACCACGCCCCGCTCTCGCAGCGACCACCGCATCACCTCGGTGTTGCAGTGCGTCGACCACTCCATCTCGTCGGCACCGTGGTCGACGTAGAGCCACTCCCGCCCCAACCCGTCGAGGCTCCGCAGCTCCTCGGCCACGACGTAGGAGCCCTCGAGATGGTGGTTCCAATGCCCCGGCCGCACCGGGATGCCGGCGTGCAGCGCGCGAACCCGGGTCTCCCCCGGCCCCTGCGGGCGGGTGCGGCTCACCACGATGAAGTCGCAGTCGCTGTCCAGGTCTGCGTCCCCGACGGCGAAGGAGCCCTGGAGGTAGGCGCCGACGAACTCCCCGCCGAAGGCCTCCCTCGCGGTCGAGGTGATCTCGTCGAGCAGGCCGTTGAGCTCGCTGTACGGCGTCGCGCCGGTCATCTCACAGCCCCGTCAGCACATCGGCGACGTACGGCGCGATCTCGCGCAGCGCCTTGCCCCGGTGGGAGATGGCGTCCTTGACCTCGGCGGGCATCTCGGCCGAGGTGAGCGAGCCGTCCTGCTCGTCGGGGACGAACACCACGTCGTAGCCGAAGCCGCCGGAGCCCCGCATCTCCCGGATCACCCGTCCGCCCATGCGACCGTGCACGACGTGCTCGGCAACCCCGGCCGCACCAGCGGGATAGCAGAAGGCGACCGCACACTCGAAATGTGCGCCGCGCCGCCCATCGGGAACGTCGGCGAGCTGGCCGAGCACCAGCAGGTTGTTGGCTCGGTCATCCTTGGCTCCGGTGCCGAGGCCGAGGCTCCAACGCGCTGACAGCACGCCGGGCATCCCGTTGAGGGCGTCGACGCAGAGCCCCGAGTCGTCGGCGAGCGACGGCAGCCCGGTGGCCCGCACCGCCGCCAACGCCTTGATGAGGGCGTTTCCCTCGAAGGTCGGCTCGGTCTCGGCCGGCTCGTCGTACGACGCCACGTCATCGAGCCCCAGCACCTCCACCCCGGCGACGTGAGCCCCGAGGATCCGCTCCATCTCGGCGAGCTTCTTCGCGTTGCGCGACGCCAGGAACACCCGCGGTGGAGCTCCCGGTTGGTCGGCCGCGGTCATCGGGCCAGCGCGTCCCGTTGGAACGCGGCGAGGTCGGCGCAGCCTCGCTCCGCGAGGGCGAGCAGCCGGTCCAGCAGGGTACGGTCGAACGGCTCGCCCTCGGCGGTGCCCTGGACCTCGACGAAACGACCGTCGCCGGTCATCACCACGTTCATGTCGGTCTCGGCCCGGACGTCCTCCTCGTAGGGGAGGTCGAGTCGGGGCTCTCCGTCGATGATCCCGACCGAGACCGCCGCGACCGAGCCGGTCAAGGGCTCGCCCGTCAGTGCCCCGGCCTCGCGCAGGTGGGCGACCGCGTCGAACAGCGCGACGTACGCCCCGGTGATCGCCGCCGTGCGCGTCCCACCGTCCGCCTGGAGCACGTCGCAGTCGAGCACGATGGTGTTCTCACCGAGGGCCTTGTAGTCGATGACAGCCCGCAGCGAGCGCCCGATCAGCCGCGAGATCTCGTGGGTCCGTCCGCCGATTCGCCCC
>JBOHDW010000140.1:0-3983 GCA_050700795.1 Nocardioidaceae bacterium
CCATGGCACCATGGTGAACCGGAACCGACCACGACGAACCGGTCTGCGACCCTGGTGAAGCGCGGTCCCTACTCCACGAAGCCGGGCAGCGACTCCTCGAGGATCGACCGGAAGGGCAGCTCGGCCCCCAGCTGGCACAGCACCCCGATGCTGCCGACCCAGACCCGGTGGATCAACAGGTACGACGGTGGCAGGTTGAGCTTGAGGGCCAGCATCGAACCGGGCTGGCCGGGGTCCTGCAGCCGCTGGAACTGGCCGCGCATCCACGCGCGGGAGAAGGTGAACGTCTCGCCGATCGCCGGCTCGATGAACGGGCCGAGGTAGGCCCGCAGGTCGTCGACGTCGACGGTGATGTTCGGCTTGACGAACCCCTCGGCCCGCAGCCCGTCGAGCACGTCGTCGAAGTCGTCGTACATCCCGATGCGGAGCAGCGTGCCGATCGAGCGGGGCAGCCCGCCTTCGGGCAACCGGGCCACCGCGCCGAAATCGACGATGCCGAGGCCGCCGGGAGCCTGCGGCGACTCCTCGGGGAGCACCCGGAAGTTGCCGGGGTGGGGGTCGGCGTGCAGCATCCCGGCCCGTTGCGGCCCGGCGAAGAGGAAGCGGAGGTACAGCTCGCCGTAGCGGTTCCGCTCCTCCTGCGTGCCGTCGGCGATCAGCCGTGACAGGGAGGCGCGGCTGGTGACCCACTCGCTGACGAGCACCTTGTCGGTGTTGGCCACCACCTCCGGGACGTAGAAGTCGGCGTCGCCGGCGAAGGCGTCCGCGAACGTCTGTTGGGCCTCGGCCTCGAGCCCGTAGTCCAGCTCCTCCGCGACGCGCGCCCGGAGCTCGGCGACCAGGGGTTTGATGTCCAACCCCGGCACGAGGACGCCGAACGTGCGGGCCAGACGGCCGATCTGGCGCAGGTCGGACATCAGCGCTGCCCCGGCCCCGGGGTACTGCACCTTGACAGCCACCGAACGACCGTCGTGCCAACGACCTCGGTGCACCTGCCCGATCGAGGCGGCGGCCGCGGGGTTCTCGTCGAACTCGACGAGCTGCTCGCGCCACCCCGCGCCGAGCTCGCGGCCGAGTACGGCGCGCACCGTGCTCGAGGGCATCGGGGGGGCGGAGTCCTGCAGGCGGGTCAGCTGCACGCGGTACGGCGCGGCCATCTCGTCGGGCAGCACCGACTCGAGAATGGACAGCATCTGACCGAGCTTCATCGCCCCGCCCTTGAGCTCTCCCAGCGTCTTGAACAGCTGCTCGGCGGTGCGCTGCTGGACCTCGTTCAGGACCGCATCGGCCGGCGCCCCCCCGAGGCGCTTGCCCATGCCGACGGCGGTGCGGCCCGCGAAGCCGAGGGGGAGGGCGGCGAGCCTGGCCGTGCGCGCCACGGCCCTGCGAGGTAGCTCTCCGTCCATGTCTCCATTGTGACCGACGGGTGGTCCGTCACGGGCTGCAACCGCAGTCGGGGTGGCGCAACCACCGTTGTGTCTCGAACGCGGCGAGCTCCGGCTCGATGCGGATGGTCGTCGACCAGGTGGCCGGCCGCCGCCCCGCGACGTAGGTGGCGAGGTCTCGCGCCGCCCACGCGGCGGCGAGCCCGACGAGCAGCGGGTCGACCGGCTCGGTGGCCCCGTCGGGTCGGTCGCGGCTGCTGGCGACGGCGTACTGGTGGACCAGCACCGGCCACGACGCGTCGAGGTCGGTCAGGTGGGCGTCGACGCAGCGCAGGCAGGCGGTCCGACCCGGCTGGACGAACGGCCCGAGCAGCACGTGCCCTTCGCGCAGCCGGACGAGGAGGTACGCCGTCCCGTCGCGCGTCCATGGGTCCGCCAGGATCCGGTCGGGTTCGCCGACCCCGCAGAGCACCCCCACCACACCGTCGCGGTCGTCTCGGCCCTCGCACGACAGGGCGGCCCGGTCCAACTGGCGGCGTACCTCCTCGACGAGCAGTCTCGAGGCCGCGTGGCCGAAGCCCCGTACGTCGACCCGCAGCCGCGTCGGAGCCGCGGACCGGTGCAGTTGCGTCTCGGCCACCAGCAGGCCGTGTCGGTCGAGCAGCGCGAGGAGGTCGGGATCGGCGGCCACGCCGTCGCACTCTGCCGGAGAGCCGAGCCGGTCGAGGGTGGCCAGCACACGTGTCGACGGAGTCAGTCGCAGCGCGTGCCGCGGGTCGATGCCGATCTGTAGGGAGCCGTCGGCCCGGGTCAGGACGTGGGTCCCAGGGCGCAGGACCGGTCGGAGCGGCTGCTGGACGATGGGATGCACGTGCCCAACTCTGCCTCCGCGCCGGCGGCGGCGCGAACCGTCATCCACAACGCAACAGCGGGACCCCGCGGGGTCCCGCTGTCACGTTGCCGGTTGAGGCTGAGCTCAGGCCCTGCCGAGGATCCGGTTCAGGTTGGTGCCACAGACCGGGCACACGGCCTTGGCCATGCGGGTGCCCTTGTCGTTGACCCTGACCTCGCCGCTCGCTTCGCGCTTCGCCTTGCATTTCACGCAGTAGAACTCGCCGCTCCAGGTCTCCGCCATGACGGCCTCCTTGCCAGTCGTCTGGTGCTGCGGCGGGGAGACTCGGGGAAGTCCCGCCGGGGCCGCCTCTTTGGTCGACCGACTCGACCCTACGGCAGCGGCCGCGGGGAATGGCGCAGGCGCAAGGTGAAACACGCCTGCGGACCGGGAAAATGGGGGCAGTTTGGCCATTTTTATCCGGTTCTCTCCGCCTGCGAGCGACTCCGCTCCCGCGACTGCCGGCGAACAGCGCCGGAGCGGGTGCAAAAGAGAGGCCCTCCGCCGTATCGGTGCGCCGCTTGCCTTCCCCTTGCGAACGTCGTACCGACCCGACCGAGGGCCTCGTCAGCGGTAAACCTAGGGAGGCTGGCCGAGCCGGTCAACGCGGGACCCCCCGCCCCTGTGGACCAAGCTGTGGACGCGGTGTGGACCGAGGTGCGGTTGCTGTGGACGCACGCCCGGGAACCGTGCACCGGCCTGTGGGGGACACGCCGGTGCCGTTCGCGTCGCACCGAGTTGACCAGCGAGAATGGCGCTCCCCACGCTGTGCACGAAAAATAGATTCACCGGAAACGACCCCCGGGAGACGCGTGAGCCCAGTGCAGCCCCCAGTGCAGCCCCTCGACCCGGTGGCGGTGCTACGCCGGATCGCCTTCCTGCAGGAGCGCCGGATGGGTGACTCCTACCGGATCAGGGCCTATCGCGGCGCGGTGGCCACGTTGCTGACCCTCCCACCCGACGAGGTACGGCGGCGCGCCGACGAGGGCACCCTGCGCGACCTCCCCGGCATCGGGGCAACGACCGCCGCGGTGATCGCCGACGCCCTCGCCGGCCGGGAGCCCGAGGTGCTCGGCCGCCTCGAGCGGGAGAACGGCGGACCGCTCGTCGTCGGCGGCGAGGAGCTGCGGGCCCGCCTCCGCGGCGATCTGCACTGCCACTCCGACTGGTCCGACGGAGGCTCACCGATCGAGGAGATGGTCTTCACCGCCATCGAGCTCGGCCATGAGTACCTCGTCCTCACTGACCACTCACCGCGGCTGCGGGTGGCCAACGGGCTGACGTCGGCGCGGCTGACCAAGCAGCTCGCGGTGGTCGACGCCGTCAACGCGCACCTGGCCGACCGGTTCCGGCTGCTGCGGGGGATCGAGGTCGACATCCTCGACGACGGCGGGCTCGACCAGACCGAGGAGATGCTCGGCCGGCTCGATGTGGTCGTCGCCTCGGTGCACTCCAAGCTCGCCATGGAGCCGGGGCCGATGACCCGGCGGATGATCGGGGCGGTCGCGAACCCGCGGGCCAACGTGCTGGGGCACTGCACGGGTCGTCTCGTCACGGGCAACCGTGGAACCCGGGGCCAGAGCAGGTTCGATGCGGCGGCCGTGTTCGCCGCCTGCGCGGAGCACGACGTCGCGGTGGAGATCAACTCCCGGCCGGAGCGCTGCGACCCCCCCGACGAGCTGGTCGCCGTCGCCTTGGAGGCGGGG
>JBOHDW010000141.1:0-3566 GCA_050700795.1 Nocardioidaceae bacterium
AGCTGGTACTGGTCGAGTGCCGCGACGATGAGCAGGGCCAGGTCGGCGCCCGAGGCCCGGGCCTCCCACAGCTGGTACGACGTCACGATGAAGTCCTTGCGGAGCACCGGCACCGATACGGCGGCCCGCACCGCCTTGAGGTCGTCCAGGTTTCCACCGAACCGACGGCCCTCGGTCAGCACGCTGATCGTGGCCGCGCCGCCCGACTGGTAGTCCGCGGCGAGCGCGGCCGCGTCGGCGATCGGCGCGAGCCGGCCGCGACTGGGGCTGGACCGCTTCACCTCGGCGATCACGCTGACGCCGTCACCGCGGAAGACCGGCATCGGGTCCAGCGCGTCGGGAGCGTGCAGCGCGGCGGCCTTGAGGTCGTCGATCGACACCACGGCCTCGCGTTCGGCAAGGTCGACCAGGACGCCGTCGATGATCTCGTCGAGCACGGACATGGCCCTAGACTCTCACGATGAGTTACACCCCTCCGCCACCCCCTCCACCTGCCGGCTCGGTCCCGGCCGGCAGCAACAACAAGGCGACCCTCTCCCTGGTCCTCGGCATCCTGTCGATCCCGCTGGGCTTCTGCTGCTCGATCTTCGGCCTCGTCGGCATCGCCGCGATCCTGCTGGGCAACTCGGCCAGGAAGGAGATCGCCCAGTCGGGCGGCGCGCAGACCGGCGACGGGCTCGCCCGGGCAGGGGTGATCACCGGTTACGTCGGGGTGGCGCTCGGGGTGGTCTTCCTCATCGTCACGATCGTGCTGATCGCCAACGGGAACTACCACTTCGGAACGGTCGGGACCTGACCCCGGCCAGCGATCAGGGGGCGAGCCAGGCGCCGAAGGGCAGGTTGCGCACGATCGCGAAGGCGAGCGCCAGCACCACGAAGGCTCCGGCCCCGACGAACGCGGCACGCGGGTCGACGACGCGGCGTACCCCTCGCCACGAGTCACGCAGCCAGCGCAGCCACCAGAACGCCAGCAACGGCAGCGACCCGACGAACAGCAGGTTGCTGGAGGCGGCGCCGAGGACGTCGCCGTTGGTGAGGTCGTTGACCGCGCGCAGGCCGCCGCACCCGGGACAGTAGGTGCCGGTCATCGCGAGCCAGGGACAGTAGAACCAGCTGCCGGTCCGGTGCGGGTCACGCAGGTGCAGCGCGACGCTGGCCAGCAGCAGTCCGCCGGCCAGCACGAGGGGGGGCCGCAACCGGACCCATCGGCCGAGGGCCCGCGCATCGGTCCGAATCTCCGTCACGGCCGTCATCGGCTCAGTCGCGAGCCGGTTCCACCCCGAGGCCCATGCGCCGCATGATCAGGCCGACGACCAGCCCGACCGCGCCGATCCCCACGCCGACCCAGAGCACCGCCATCTGCTCGAGGATCACCCCGACTCCCCCCACGACGAAGCCGACCAGGACGATCGTCACCAGGGTCCAGGCTGCGGGGGTGTTGCCGTGGTGCGCGGACATACGCAGGCTCCTCTGGGGCGGTTCCTCGGTCGACTCACATGATAGGGCGACCACGGCCGGTTTCACGCCGTCGGGTCGTGTCCCCGGTCCTGGGCGCGCCACAGGTCCTCATCGGTCTCCGGGGTCGCCGTCGAGGGGGCGTCGTAGCGCGCGCCCATCACGGGCCATCCGGGCGCGAGGCGCCAGGCCGCGACGAAGCAGCCGGCGGTGACGACGGTGGCCACGCCCGTGACCGCGAACCAGGCCGAGACACCGTGCGTGGCCGAGGCGGGGTTCCCGGCCAGCCGGAGCGACACCGCGGCGATGCGGTGCCCCGCCTCGGCGACCGACGCGACCACGAGCAACGAGCAGATCAGGCCGACCACGGCCATCACTCGGCGCGCCTTGGCCCGCACCACGAGGACGATCCCCCACGTCGCGAGCGTCACGAGCGCGAGGGCCAGCGCCTGCGGGGCGACGTCGGTGCCGCGGGCGACGACGACGCGGTGCGCGCCGCCGGTGAGAGTGTCGACGGTGCCCCAGGGGCGCCCGGCGGCGAGGGCGGTCAGGGCCGCGGACGCCAGCCCGGCCACGACGGTCGGCGCGAACGTGCGCCGGGGGTCAGCCATCGGTCAAGGGGTCTCCGTCGAAACAGGTTCGGGCGCCGGTGTGACAGGCCGGACCCTCCTGGTGCACCGCGACGAGCAGGGCGTCACCGTCGCAGTCGAGCCGTACCGACTTCACGTGCTGCCGGTGCCCGGAGGTCTCCCCCTTGACCCAGTACTCGCCCCGTGACCGGCTCCAGAACGTGGTCCGCCCGCTCGTGAGCGTGCGGTGCAGCGCCACGTCGTCCATCCAGCCGAGCATCAGCACCTCACCGGTGTCGTGCTGTTGGACGATCGCGGGCAGCAGACCGTCACGGTCGCGCTTGAGCCGCGCGGCGATGTCGGTGTCGAGGTCGGGCCGGGTCACCGGACCAGTATCCCGGTGCCCGGCCCGCCCTCGATCAGTGACCCGTGAGCGTCCCGATCAGGTTCGCCACGTCGGGGGTGCCCAACCCGGTGGGCAGGTCGTAGCCGACCCCGGCGTCGTAGCCGGGGGTCGTGCCCCACTCGTTGTTGCCCGAGGTCACGTCGTGGAAGTCCGACGCGTACGCGGGCGTGTTGTAGATGGCGTACAGGCTCGGGTTGAGCTGCCCGAGCCGGCCTCCGGCCGCCTGGTCGGCGAGCGCCCCGATGGCCGCCCACTGCGGCGAGCCCGAGCTGGTCCCGCCGGTGAAGTAGAAGCCGTTGTCGGCGGGGTTCGGGAAGTAGCCGTTGTAGACCAGCACGGCGGTGTAGACCGACGCGTTGTAGGCCACGTCCGAAGTGGTCCTGGTCGAGTAGCCGGTCACTCCCTGCTGGTACGACGGGGCCGCGAACACCGTGCTCGGGGCTCCGCCGGTCGCGCCGAACGGACCGTAGTTGCAGGCGAGCGGGCAGTCCGCCTGGTCGCCCCAGACCGTCTCGGAGCCGTAGGTGTCATCCCCGTTGAGGTACAGGTTCGTGCCGCCCACGGAGGTCACCAGCGGGTCGGATGCCGGGTAGCCGGCGCCCCCCTCGGTGCCGGAGTCACCGGCGGAGGAGAACAGCGAGATGCCCTTGGCGACCGCTTCCACGAAGTTCGCGTGCGACTGCTTGAGCTGCAGGTTGTTCCCCTTGCCCGCGATCGCGCCCTCGGGGGCCCCGTAGGACATCGAGAGGACATCGCCGAGGTTGTGGTCGACGGCGTACTTGACCGCGTTGTTCAGGGCGTTGCCGTAGTTGTTCGGGGCCACCACGAGGTTGATCGTCGCGTCGGGTGCGATCGCGTGGGCCCACTGCACGTCGAGGCTGGTCTCGCCCGCCCAGTCCTGGGGCTGACCCTTGTGCGCGGTCTGCGTCTTGGGGCAGCCGCTCGGGCAGTAGACGTTGACGTGCGTGCTGTCGATGCCCATCGTGTCACTGAATATGTCCATGTCCGCCTGGACGGTCGGGCTGCCGTAGGCGTCGATGATCGCGATCTTCTCCCCGGCACCGGTCCATTCAGCGGGGATGTCGTAGGCCGCACGGATGTCGCTCGGCGTGTAGCAGGCCAGGCCGTACACGGCG
>JBOHDW010000142.1:0-2746 GCA_050700795.1 Nocardioidaceae bacterium
TCGTACGCCTCTCGAGGGTGGCCGAGAGCTCCCAGGGATCGAACCCCTCGAGCCGCGCGGCCAGGGAGAGGTACGGCGGCAGCGGCTCCTGGGCCTGAAGCCCGAGCAGGTACTCGACCATCGCGAGTGGAGTCATGGTCGCGCGGGCGAGCAGGTGCTGCCGGGCGAGCAGGGTCCGGTTCAGCACGCGTTTGCTCACCACCTCCGCCGGCCGCGCCACCCCTCGACCCTAGGGGAGCGATGGCTCGCGGACCCCGACCTCGCGGTCGCCGAGACGGCTCGTTGGGTGCTCAGTCCTGACCAACGATGATCTGTCTGGTGTCCTCCCACGGCGGCGGCCCGCCGTTGCCGGACTCGTCTGTGTCGTGCACCACGAGGGTGTAGCTGCCGACCGGGACCTTGCGCACCGTGAAGGAGTACGGCGAGAGCGTGCAGCACTGTCGTGCGGTGGTGAAGCCGTGCTTGACAACGTTGCCGTCCTGGGTGAGCTCCCACACGACGTTCCCCTCGAACGTCGCGGCGAGCCCGGTCACCTTGAACGTGGTCGGCACCGTCGCGCCGTTGGTCGGGTTGTCGATCCAGATCTGCGCCAGCGTCGAGAGGGCCGGGGCCCGACCGACACTGGGGCGGGCGGGAACCCCGAGGACGTGGGTGAGCGCAGTCGGCCCCTCGCTGTCGCCACCCGCGCGCAGGAACTCGACGGGCGCGGTGTCCTGGAGGTCCGCCTGCACGGTGTAGACCACCTGTTGAAGCGCGAGCCTGGCCTCGCTGGCCGACATGCCTCTCGGCCGCCGAGCCAGGTCGACGGGGCTGGCCAGCACGACCTGGATGATCCGCTTCGGCCCGGAGCCCGCAAGGGCTATCCGGACGGCCTTCGTCGCCGCGGGCCACAACGAGCCGTAGTCGGGGTCGTGGGCCTTCCCGATCAGGGTCTGGGTCACCATCGGCACCGCGGGTGGGGCCGAGAGGGCGAACCGGTCGAACTCGCGGAAGAGCCGGGGACCGTGTCTCGTTGCGCCCACGTAGTAGACCGCGAAGGTGCCGACCCCGGGCCCGCCGAACGCGGAGGGCTTCGGGCTGGTCGACCCGTGGCTCGCGGGGCCGGCCTGAGGCGTCGTACCCGGCGCGTTGCCGAGGAGGGCAACGGCGGTCACCGTCGCGGCGGTCGCCACGATCGCGCCACCGACCCCCCACAGCCAGGGCCGCCGCGACCCCGTGGGATGCGCGGTGCGGGCCCGGATCTCGTCGAGGCTGTGCCGTGGTTCCACGTCGGAGACGGCGTGCTCGAGCAGGGCGCGCAGCTCCTCATCGTTGTCGGCGCTCATGACTTCTCCTCCAGGAGGCTGCGCAGGTTGGCGGCGCCGCGCGAGGCATGGCTCTTCACGGCACCGCGGCTGATGTCGAGGGTCGAGGCGATCTCCGCCTCGGAGAGGTCCAGGTAGTAGCGGAGCGC
This sequence comes from Nocardioidaceae bacterium, assembly GCA_050700795.1. Lineage (GTDB taxonomy): Bacteria > Actinomycetota > Actinomycetes > Propionibacteriales > Nocardioidaceae > JBOHDW01. The sequence continues at coordinate 1,454 of JBOHDW010000142.1, forward strand.
GAGCACCTCGCGCTGCCGGTCGGGCAGCTGCCTCAGGGCGTCGAGCAGCCGTTGTCGTTCGCCGAGGTCGGGCCCCTCCGCGACCGGTACGCCGGCGGGCACCGACTCCAGGTGGCGCCGTTGTACGCCGCGATGGCGCAGCACCGATCGGGACCGGTTGACCACCGTCTGGCGCAGGTAGGCCAGCGCCTTGTCCGGGTCCTCCAAGCGGCCCCACCGGCCGTGCATCGCCACGAACGAGTCCTGGACGACCTCCTCGGCGGTCCCCACGTCGCGCACCAGCAGCACGGCCAGGCGCACCAACCGGCGGTAGTGGCCGGCGTACAGCTGCTCGACGGCGGCGTCCGCGTCCCAGTCGTCGGAAACCGCGCCGGACTCGGACATCGAACCCCCCGGTCGGGATCGGTGGAGCGTGCTGGTCCTCACCGTAGTTGCACGCGTACCTCGCCTCGGAGGTTTACCGTGATCGACATGGATCCGGCTGCTGGCGCTGACTGTGTGTTCTGCAAGATCGTCGCGAAGCAGATCCCGGCGGAGGTGGTGCACGAGACCGACACCACCGTGGCGTTCCGAGACCTGGCGCCGGAGGCTCCCGTCCACGTCCTGGTGATTCCCCGCATGCACCTGCCGAACCTCGCCGAGGTGGCCGCCCACGAGCCGGGGACGCTCGTCGACATGGTGCAGGCCGCCGCCGCGGTCGCGGAGGAGGCCGGGCTGTCCGGGGGCTACCGGTTGGTGGCCAACACCGGGCGGGACGCGCATCAGACGGTCTTCCACGCCCACCTGCACGTCCTCGGTGGTCGGGTGATGACCTGGCCGCCCGGCTGACCCGGCTCTTGGTCCACTCGACACCCGGTCGACCCGGCTTGAAAGCGGGGCTCTTCCGGTGCGACTTCCGTCGGGTGGTGATGAAAGGCGGCGAAGAAGGGGCGCGGGTACGGCGTCGGGCTGGCTTTCGTCCGCCTTGCCGGTCCGATCGGCGAGCTGCGGAACGCAACGGCTCTTCCGCCGCCGCTGGAGAGCCGTACCGTTCCGCAGCGGCTCCCAGCCCTTTCGGGACACGTCGGTTCCGGTTCGTGGGGGGTGGGGGCAAAGGGCAGCAGGGAAGGACGCGAGGGTTGGTCGCCTGGCCGATTCGGCGCCGCGGTCCGGTTCGCCGCCCTCGCCGGCCGCCTTTCGCCTGCGCAATCGGGGCTGTGCTTGGTTGCGCAGCCAGGTCGGGCCGTTTGACCTGCGTAACGGGGGCTGTGCTTGGTTGCGCAGGTCGATCGGGCGTTTCGGGCTGTGTAACGG
>JBOHDW010000143.1:0-5458 GCA_050700795.1 Nocardioidaceae bacterium
GTACGAATGCATATGCGAATCGGAACGATCGTCATCGTGATCTGGCTTCTCATCGGGGTTGCCGCGGCTGCCCAGCGGGACTACTTCTCCGGCAACGACACCAACTGTGCCAAAGCCGGAACCATCGCCGTGACGGTCGTGGCGGGACCGCTGAACTATGTGGGAGTCAATCCCAAGATCCACAACTGCACCGTCCCGCGCCCGTCCAAATGACTAGGGATCTCCGGCTTCCGGTGTGTTCACGACCTCACCAGTAGTGCCGCCGGCCGCCGACGGCCCGCCCCATCGAGCCCATGATCCAGAACACCGCGCCGACGATGATCAAGATGATGCCGATGGGCCACAGAATCGCTATGTGCACGATCGCCGCGACGATCAGCAACACAACACCGAGAATCACCATGATTCACTCCCTTGTTTGCTCCGGACGTCGAAGTACCCCCGCCCGGCAGAGCCAAACCCCGCCGCGATACTCACTGCATGAGCGTCATGGACTTCGAGTTCGAGGGACCGGTGATCGAGTGGCGGGGCCCCGCGCCGTTCTACTTCGTCCGCATCCCGGAGGAGGAGAGCGGGGACATCAAGTTCGCGGCCAAGGGGATCGAGTACTGGGGTCAGGTGCCGGTCGTGGTGCGGATCGACGACTCCGAGTTCACGACCGCGCTGTTCCCCAAGGACGGCCGCTACCTCATCCCGCTGAAGGACGCGGTGCGCAAGTCCACGTCGGTCGAGGTGGATCAGGTGGTGGCGGTCGGGCTGAGCGTCCAGGGCCGAGAGTCCCGCGGGACCTAGGCCGCATGGTCACCATGCGGACGGAGCAGCTCGACCCCCAACGGCACCAGCGCGATCGCCGTACCGAGGAACCCGATCAGCGAGATCACCAGATGGCCGGAGATGAAACCGGCGGGGATGATGGCGGTGACGCCCAGGCAGACGGCGCGCGCGCGGCCGAGCACGCCGGCCTTGGCCACGGCGATGCCGAGGAGCACGAAGCCGATCACCAGGGCCGGGCCGGAGACGTTCATCACGCTGCGCGGGATCACTTGGGACCGGTCCATCATCAGCGCCGCCGCGGCCCGATGCGCGGGGGTGTCGGTGATGTGCCAGGCGCCCCAGTAGAGCGACTCGAACGAGATCGGTCCGGTCAGCCCGATGATGGTCACTACGGCGGCGCCGCGGCCCCAGCCGGGACGGGTGGCGGTGGCCATGGTGCCGAGTCCGGCGACCGCGAGGATCAACAGGATCATCGCCGCCTGTGAGCACTGCATCGCGATGTTCAACCAGTGCGAGTGGGCGACCATTCCGTTGACGAAGGCGGTGCCCGTGGCGTGGTAGCCGCTGATCCCCAGCGCCGTACCCAGCAGGGCCAGCAGGGGGGCCGCGATCATGCAGATCGAGGTGACAATGCGGCCGGGGAACCCCGATTCCAGGGCGGCTCTCCCCGGCGTCGACGGTTCTTGCTTGCTGGCGGCGGTTCTTCCCGAGAGGTCCGCAGGTAGATCTGTCGCCATGGGTCCTCCTTTATTGGTGAAGCCAATTATATTCGATATAAGTATCATTCAGGTGTGACGTCGTCAAGGGCCTACCGCTCCGAGCATCGACAGCGTCAGGCCGAGGAGACCCGCCGGCGGATCCTGGCCGCGGCACGCAAGCTGTTCGCCGACCGGGGGTACGCCGCGACCTCGGTCGCCGACCTCGCGGCGGAGGCGGGCGTCTCGGTCCCGACGGTCTATGCGAGCGTCGGCAGCAAGCGGGAGCTTGCCCGGAGTCTGGTGGAGTTCGTCAACGAGGAGGGCGGGGTCTACGAGAACGACGTTCGCCAGCGGCGGGCCACCAGCGCGCCGGAGCTGCTGCGGCTGAACATGCACCTGGTCCGCGAGCTCAATGAGAGGTGTGGTGACATCATGCGCGCCGCTCGGTCCGCGGCGCAGAGCGAGCCCGATCTGGTTCCGGTGGTGGAGGCGGGGGACGGGTACCACCGTGAGGGCGAGTACGCCGTCGCGGCGCGGCTCGCGGAGATGGGCGCCCTGCGCGAGGGGTTGGACGTCCAGCGGGCCGGGGCGATCATCACGGTCCTCACCTCCTCGTCGTCGTTCGACCAACTAGTGCTGGAGCACGACTGGAGCTACGACGAGGTCGAGTCGTGGTTGGTGCAGTCGCTCACCGGGCTCCTGTTCGAGCCCGACGTGGGGGGAGCCTGACGTCGCCGTCGGGCCGCCGCGCCAGCGGCTGGATCGGCGGGCTCAGGGCAGCGTGACGAAGCGGAGACCGCGGTGCTTGAGCTCGGGCAGCACGACCTGGAGAGCCCGGTAGGTCTCCGATCGGTCGCCGCCGCCGTCGTGGCACAAGATGATGTCGCCGTGTCGAGCCCGGAGCATGGCCGCCTCGATTTCGGGGGTGCCGGGTCGCGCCCAGTCGCGGGGATCGATGTTCCAGTCAACCGGCATCATCTGCTGGCGGGCCAGCTCGCGATAGACGCGCGGCCCCCAGACGCCGCCGGGGGCGCGGAACTGGTTGGGCCGCACTCCGGTGACCTCGTGGATGACCTCGTTGGTGTGCGCGATCTCGCGACGGATGTCGCGCGGGCGACGGAACGGGAGCCGCTCGTCGTGGGTCCAGGTGTGGTTGGACACCGTGTGGCCCTCCGACGCGAGGGCGTGCACGATCTTGCGGTAGGGGAGCACCTGCTCGCCGATCATGTTGAACGTCGCCTTGATGTCGTGCTTGGCGAGCAGCCGCAGGTAGCGCGGGGTCCACTCGGGGCTCGGTCCGTCGTCGATGGTCAACAGGACCGATCGGTGCGGGAACCTCGCGTGGGGCTCGCGTCGAAGGAAGTCGTCGAGGTCGTAGACCGGTGCGTGCCAGCTCTTCGCCCAGGCCGGGATCCGAGTCGAGACGGTCGGTGACGTGCCCGTCGGTGTCGCGCCGGTCGGTGTCGTAACCGTCTGGGTGCCGACCCTGAGCGGCTTCGCGTCGAACGATGCGCTCGCGAGCCGGCCGCCCGGGGCATCCTCGGTAGGGCCGTCACCGGGATGGAGGACACCGGTCGGCGTACTCGCCTTGGCATCGATGCGCATCGCGCCGGTACCGATGACCACCCCGGCAACGCTGAGCAGCACGAGACGCCTGGTGAGCAGCGGCCCGCGGCCCGTGTTGGTCACCTGCTGATTCCCTCCGACTTCCAAAGGTTATGTGCCGTAAGACGCCGCCGCGGGCATTCCGGTTGCCTGGTCGACGGGAGTGTCGGCCCGCGGTGGAAGGATGCGCCGCATGGAGACCTCGACATTCACGGTCAGGGCCCTCGACGAGTCCACCTGGCCGGCCTTCGCGGCGCTCGTGGAGCGCAACAACGGCGTCTTCGGCGGCTGCTGGTGCATGGGGTTCCATGCCGAGGGGGTCGGCAAGACCACGGCCGAGGTCAACTGCGAGCGCAAGCTGAGCCGGGTGCAGGCGGGGACCACCCACGCGGCGCTGGTCTTCGACGGTGACGACTGCCTGGGCTGGTGTCAGTTCGGGTCTCCGGACGAGGTGCCGCGGATCAAGAGCCGCGCGGCGTACGACAAGGGGCTGACCACACCGCCGGACTGGCGGATCGCGTGTTGCTACGTCGGCAAGGGGCACCGTCGCCGCGGCGTGGCCACCGCGGCGCTCACTGGCGCGCTCGACCTGATCGCCCGGCAGGGTGGCGGCCGGGTCGAGGGCTACCCGGAGAGCGCCGAGTCGGTGCCCGCGGGGTTCCTCTACAACGGGGCCTTGTCGACATATGAAAGTCTCGGGTTCACCAGGGACCGTCAGATCGGCAAGCACCGTTGGGTCGTCACGAGGCTCGTCGACCCGGCTTGACAGTCGCTCCCAAGCCAGGCGAGGTGGCCGAAGAGATGCACGACGAACGCAGCACCGAGTTCCAGCGGTTGCACTCCTCCGGATGTTTCGTGATGCCGAACCCGTGGGACGTGGGGAGCGCGCTGGCCCTGGAGCAGCTCGGATTCAGGGCATTGGCCACGACGAGCGCCGGACTGGCCTGGACGCTGGGGCGGCCGGACGCCCAGGTCACCCGCGATCAGGCGCTCGACCATCTGCGTCTCATCGCGGCCTCCGTGACGGTGCCGGTGAATGCCGACTTCGAGGGCGGGTACGCCGTCGAGCCCGCCGACGTCGCGGCGAACGTGACGCTGGCCGCCGACACGGGGATCGCCGGCCTCTCGATCGAGGACTCGTCCGGTGACCAGGCGGACCCGTTGTTCGAGCTCGGCCTGGCCGTGGACCGCATCGCCGCCGCCCGACGGGCCATCGATGAGAGTGGCACGGGGATCGTTCTGACGGCCCGTTCGGAGGGCTTCGTGCATGGGCGTCCCGACATCGACGAGACGATCCGCCGGCTCCGGGCTTACGCCGAGGCCGGCGCCGACTGCCTCTACGCCCCCTGCATCGACGATCTCGACCACGTGGTCGCGATCGTCGCAGCCGTTGCACCGAAACCGGTGAACCTGCTGATCAACGCTCCGTTCACCACCGTGGCGCAGGCGGCCGGGCTGGGGGTACGCCGGATCAGCGTCGGGGGCACGCTCGCCCGAACCGCCTGGCGTGGCTTCCTCGAGGCGGCCAGGGAGATCGCGGACGCGGGCACGTTCTCGCGGTTCGAGGGGCTGCCCGACGTCGATGACTTGCTCGGCGACTGAGGGGCTCCGTTAGCTCCTCGCCGCCGCAATGCCTAGTGGGGAACCTCGATCCAGACCGCGGGCTCGTCACCGATCGTCCAGCCGTCGTGTCCGGGTGGGACGTGGGCGAGGTCGCCGGCAGCGAAGTCGGTCTGGGTGCCACCGTCGTCCTTGGCCGCGACTCGGCCGGACACCATGAGGAACACGTGGTCCACCTGGCAGCTGTCGGTCTTCTGCACCGGCCTGGAGTGTACCGACCACACCCAGCCGGGCTGGGCCGTGACCCGGGTGAGCTTCACCCCACCGACGTCGGCGATGTCCAGCCTGATCTTCTCGATCATGTCCATGGTGGAGTCGGGCTCGTCGAAGCTCCGCTTTGTCGTCGTGCTCATGTGATCCCTCCGATTGTTTGACCGCTCGTCGCTGTCACCTGGACGCTAACGAGCCGGGCGGTGGCTGGTCATGAGGCATACGCCCCATCCCTCGTTGTGGATGGTCACCATCCGGGTCGATCGCCAGCACCCGCTGAAGGCGATCGACCCGGCTATGCCTCGGGCGGCAACTCCTCGAGACGGTGGTGGTTGACTCGCCACCATGAGCCACACTCCGGCACGCGACGCACGCACCAGGGCCCTGTTCGGTAACGGTTTCCTCACCGAGGAGGTGCCGTCGACCTCCTTCCCCGACTCGGGGATGAGCGCTACCGACGCCATGCGCCTTCTGGACGAGGACCTCGACCTCGAGGGCGACCCGATGCGCAACCTGGCCACCTTCGTCACCACCTGGATGGAGCCCGAGGC
>JBOHDW010000144.1:0-3764 GCA_050700795.1 Nocardioidaceae bacterium
GGCGGGTCACCACGCTGTGCTCGGCCCAGATACCGGCGGCGGTGGCGAGGTCGTCGAGGTTGAGCCGCTCCTTGATGAGGGCGCTGGTGACCTCCGGCCACCCCTCGTCCTCCGGGTGTACGACGGACACGTCGGCCACCCACGTCACCAGCCGGCCACCGTCCTCCTTCGAACGGAGGGTGACCGTCGCGGTCGACGCGCGGGCGATCCCGGGAAGCGGTTGCTCCTCACCGCCGGACACGATGTAGAGCGCCCCGTCGAGCCACAGATGCCAGACAGCGTGCCGTTTGCCGTCCAACCCGACCCAGCTCACGCCACTCTTCTTCGCGAGCTCGGCGATCAGCGCCAGCGAGAACGGGTCGGTCACGAGACGAGCCTGCCAGATCGGGCCACGCCGTGGGGCCGACAGTGGCCGACAATGAGCACCGTGTGGATTCCGTTCCTGCTCGTCACCGGCGTGCTTGCCGTATCGGTGTCCGCGCCTTTGATCGCGGCGATGACCGTGCCGCCGCTGTCGATCGCGTTCTGGCGGAACGGGCTGGCCACCGTCGCGCTGACCCCGACCGCGGTGACGAGTCGGCGCCGCGAGCTCGGGGCGTTGGGGCGCCGGGAGCTCGGGGTGCTGGTCCTGTCCGGCCTGGCCCTGGCCGTGCACTTCGGCACCTGGGTCACGTCACTGACGCTGACCAGCGTCGCCGCCTCGACCTCGTTGGTGTGCCTGCAGATCGCCTGGGTCGTCGCGTGGCAGCTGGTCCGCGGGCAGCGGTTCCCCCGCCGGGTCATGATCGGGCTCACCGCCGCCTTCGCGGGCGCGATCGTCGTCTCCGGCGTCGACCTGAGCCTGTCGTCTCGTGCCCTGGTCGGGGACGTGCTGGCGCTGGTCGGGGGGATCGCCGCGGCGGCGTACATGCTGATCGGAGCGCATGCCCGCCGCACCGTGTCGACCGCGTCGTACACCTTCGTCTGCTACGGCAGCTGCGCGCTGGTGCTCCTGGTGGCCTGTGTGGTGTCCGGGCAGGATGTCGTCGGGTTCCCGGCCAAGCAGTGGCTGCTGCTCGTCCTGCTGACGGTCACGGCACAGCTGCTCGGTCACTCCGTGTTCAACCACCTGCTGGCCACGACGGGACCGGTCGTCGTGTCCATGGCCCTGCTCCTAGAGGTGCCGGGCGCATCCCTGATCGCGGCCGGTTTCCTCGGACAGCGCCCGCCGATCGGGACCGTGGTCGGCCTCGCGGTGATCCTGCTCGGGATGATGCTCGTGGTGATCGGCAACCTGTCCACCGCTCCGTCGGCGCCGGTGGACTGACCCGCGAAGTAGCATGAGCGCCGTCCCCGCCCGCCGCGAGCCGAACAAGGAGCAGCCGACGTGTCGACCCCCGCGAACGTCAGCGGTGTCCGCGTCGACGACGAGGGGGTCACCGCCCGCGCCGACAAGGAGGTCGTGCTCGACGTCCTGTTCGACGGCCGGCGGATCTGGTCCTTCTGGTTGCAGCGGGACGGCCAACTGAGGGGTACGGCGCACATGGTGGCCTGGCCCTCCCCGCTGCGCCGCTTCCTCAACGGTACGACGCGCCTGAGCCTCGTCGAGCACGTCGGCCAGCGCGTCGTCTTCGAGCGCGACGTCCGGCTCGGCACCGGCGAGGGGTCGATCGAGGTGGTGAACTCCCGAGGACTGCCGCTCGGTATCGACAAGTCCAACCGGCTGGCCCAGACGTTCGACACGCGCAGCGCCGAGCACGTCAAGCCGCTGTTGGACTCGATCGAGGAGGTGCTCGGTGGACTGCGAAAGGCGGGCATCGAGCCGTTCGTCGCGTACGGCACGCTGCTCGGCGCCGTACGCGAGGGCAGGCTGATCGGCCACGACAGCGACGCCGACCTGGGCTACGTCAGCAGGCACATCCACCCGGTCGACGTGATCCTCGAGTCGTTCGCGCTGCAGCGTTCGCTGGCGGAGATGGGCTACCGCATCACCCGCTACAGCGGGGCCGCGTTCAAGGTTGACGTTCGTGAGGCCGACGGTTCGGTCCGCGGGCTCGACGTCTTCGGAGGGTTCCTGCGCGACGGCTACCTCTTCCTCATGGGCGAGATCCGCATCCCCTTCGAGAGTGAGTGGGTCTTCCCGCTCGGGACCGCCTCCCTCGAGGGGCGCGAGGTGCCAGTCCCGGCGAACACCGACAAGTTCCTGACGGCGACCTACGGCCCGTCCTGGCGAGTCCCCGATCCGGCGTACAAGTTCGGCACGCCCGAGTCCACCCATCGTCGGCTGAACGGCTGGTTCCGGGGCACCCGCGTCAAGCGCGAGGTCTGGGACCGCACCTACTCGCGGATGTCCGGCGCCTCCGTCCCCGACCGGGAGAGGTCGGCGTTCGCGTCCTGGGTGCTCCGTGCGGAGGACCGGGTGCCGGATCACGTCATCGACATCGGGTGTGGCCGGGGTCGAGACGCTCTGACCTTTGCGGAGCTGGGCTCGAGGGTGCTCGGTGTCGACTACGTCCCCAGGGCGTACGCCGCCGCGGCCTCGTACGCTCGAGACCACGGGCTGGCGGCCCAGTTCCGGATGATGAACCTGTGCGAGCTTCGTTCGACCCTGGCGGAGAGCGCACGGGTCGGTCTCGAGCCCGGGCGGCGCGTCGTACTGGCCCGCAACATCGCCGACGCCACCAACGTGGTCGGCCGCGCCCACCTCTGGCGGGCATGCGCGATGATGTTGGCCGGTGACGGGCGGCTCTACCTCGAGTTCGTCACGCGGCGCGGCAGTGACGGCTTCGTGGCCGACAACCATCTGCGCGCGTTGCCGATGCGCCAGGTCGTCGACGAGGTGGCGGCCGCCGGCGGAACCGTCGTGGCGCGACACGTCAGGTCGGTGCAGGGAACCGTCGCGGAGCGACCGCGCCGGATCGGGCGATTGGTGGTCGAATGGCAACGATGAGCGAGCGGCTACGCAGCCGCGGCAAGCAGACCGCGCGAAACGTGGGCCGTTTCCGGGCCGGCCTGCGGGCCGAGGGGGTCGAGGCGCTCCGACAACGGGTGGCGGTGCTGGAGGACGAGGTCCAGGAGTGCCGGCAGCTGAACCTGCGGTTGGCCGAGCTGACCGACGTCGTCCAGGAGCTGTTGGTGCCCATCGCCGCCCGGGACGAGACGAAGATCGCCGAGGCCATGGAGCGCTACTCCCGTGGCCTGTGATGGGATCGGATAGATGGCCGCACGCGTGTTCCTCCACGTCGGCCTTCCCAAGACCGGCACGACCTACCTCCAGTCGATCCTGTGGGCGAACAAGGACGCCCTGGCCGACCAGGACCTGCTGCTGCCGGGGTTCTCGGCGCGCCAGCATCTGTGGGCAAGCGGGGTGGTGCGCGAGGACCCGCGGCTGTCGAGGCGCAGCCCGCGAGCGGTCCACGCGTGGACGGGGCTGACCGAGGAGATCAACGGCTGGCCCGGCGACGCGCTCGTCAGCCACGAGTTCTTCGCGGGTGCCAGCGAGCGGCAGGCGGCCCGGGCGATGGTCGACCTCGAGGACGCGGAGGTCCACGTGGTCGTCACCGCGCGCGAGATCGTCAGCCTCGTCACGGCGCGCTGGCAGGAGTACGTCAAGAACGGCTCGACGGTGCCGATCGACGGCTACCCGATGTCGGAGGAGATCTCACCGACCCAAGAGTGGGACTGGGGGACGATGGACGTGGCCGACGTGCTCCGCCGCTGGGGGGCGACCCTTCCCCCCGAGCGGGTGCACGTGTTGACAATGCCGAAGTCCACGGAGCCCAGGG
>JBOHDW010000145.1:0-8538 GCA_050700795.1 Nocardioidaceae bacterium
CGAGCTGGTTGCGGTGTACGCCGATGCGATGGCCCTCGAGGACCCGTTCGGTTCGGGCGGGGGATCGCGCTACGTCTCGTTCTTCAAGGAGCCGGTCTCGACCTCGGCCGCGCGGGAGATCGAGGCCTACGACGTACCGGGGGAGCGTGGCTGGGTGCGCGGCCGCGCCGTACATGTGTGGATCGATGGGCCCATGATGGAGGCGAACTTCTTCAACGTGTTCAAGAAGGCGCTCGCCCGGGGGACGAACCGCAACCTCACGGTCGTGGCGGCCCTTGCCGAGCGTTGGGGCTGATCCAGGCGTGAAACGTGGCGCACAGGTCGTACATCCCGTCCCCGCACCGAGCGGCCTCGCCGATGACAGGGCCGATGCGGTGAGCAAGCTCGTCGCGAGGTACGGCGACGGGGAGCGCGGCGACATCGTGCGCGGCGTCGATCAGGTCGCGAGGACGTGGCACCCCGACGATGGCGACCTGGTCGAGTTCTGCCTTGCGCAGTACGCGCCGGCGGGCGAGGAGCGCGACGCGCTGTTCGCGCGCTTGGAGTCGGTGATGGAGCAGATCGACGGCCACGGCCTCGAGATCGGACGCGCGGCACGCTGGGGCTCCGACGTCGACACCGGTGGGCCGGCGCTCCCCGTCGACGAACCGCTCGCGGCGTACGACCCGACGGCGCACGTGACCGAAGACCTGTTCGCGAGCAAGGTCGCGTTCGCCGCGCTACTCAACTTCCCGCTGACGACGCTCGCCGAGCGGTTGCGCGACGGAGCGACGTACGACCGCCGGACGTGGGCCGAAGTCCGGCTCACGCACCGCGTCGATACGCGCATCCCCGGCAACCTGGCGGCGGCGGCGAGCGCGGCGGAGGCCGCCGGCGATCAGTACGTCGCGCGCTACAACATCTGGATGCACCACGTGCTCGGCGCCGACGGCCGACGCCGGTTTCCGAGTGGCAAGCGCCTCATCTCGCACTGGAACCTGCGCGACGAGCTCAAGGCGAACTACGCCGAGAAGCCGGCGGATGGGCTGCCGAAGCAGCAGACGATCGCGAAGGTGATGGAGCGCATCGTCATGCAGACCATCCCGGCCGCGGTGATCGATAACCCGAAGCTCGACTGGGATCCGTTCACGAACAAGGTGGTCGCGAGCCCCGCCACCGAGATCGAGCAGGACGCTCCGGAGGATCGTTCGGCCGTCGCGAGCGAGGAGCACGAGGCGGACGTGCGCTTCGAGAAGGTGCTGGCACACTTCAAGGCCGCGCGCGCGATCGATCCGTACTCGCCGATCGCGCCGACGTACATCGACCGCGCGTTCTCGGCCGCCGAGATGCCCGAAGACCGCGTTCGCAAGGTCCTGACCGACGTGCTCGAGTCGCCGCTCGGCGCGCAGGTCGCCGGCGAGGTCGAGAGGAAGCTCGGCCGCACGCTCGAGCCGCATGACCTCTGGGTGCCGTTCGCGTCGCCGGGCGTGCCCGAGGCGGAGCTCGATGCGGTCACCCGCAAGAAGTACCCGACAGCGGCGGCGTTCGCGGCCGACATCCCGCGCATCCTGCAGCAGCTCGGCTTCACGCCGGCGCGCGCGAAGTACGTCGCCGAGCGCATCGCCGTCGATCCATCGCGCGGCGCCGGCCACGCGATGCAGGTGAAGCGGCGCGGCGACAAGGCCCACCTGCGCACCCGCGTCGAGGCACACGGCATGGACTACAAGGGCTACAACATCGCGATCCACGAGCTCGGCCACAACGTCGAGCAGACACTCTCGCTCTACGACATCGACCACACGCTGCTCGCCGGCGTACCGAACACGGCGTTCACCGAGGCGCTCGCGTTCCTGTTCCAGGCGCGCGACCTCGAACTCCTCGGGCGTCCCGCACCGAAGGGGAGCGTGGACCGCGCGAAGGTAATCGCGAGGTTCTGGAGCACGCGTGAGATGGCGGGCTCGGCGCTCGTCGAGATCGACGTGTGGCACTGGCTGTACGCGCACCCGCAGGCGACGGCGAACCAGCTTCAGGTGGCGACGGTGAAGATCGCGCGCGCGACGTGGAACAAGTACTTCGCGCCGCTTCTCGGAGGCAAGGACACCGCGCTGCTCGGCATCTACTCGCACACGATCGCGGTGCCGCTGTACCTGTTCAACTACGTGCTCGGCGAGACGATCGCGCTCCAGGTCGAGGAGCATGTCGCGGGCAAGCCTCAGGCCGTGTTCGCGACGGAGTTCGAGCGGGTGGCGAAACAGGGCAACATCGCGCCGGACCTGTGGATGGAGGGTGCGACCGGCAAGCCCGTCGGCGTGCAGCCACTGCTCGACGCGACGGCACGCGCCCTCGCGACGGAGCCCTAGCCGATCCGCGGAACATGACGGCCCGCCCAATGGTCACAAACGGTAGCCGGCCGGCCGTTTTTCGTGCGGTTGGGGACCAATCCGCACCACTTTCCCCGGCGGAGGTCACGGTTCAGTGGGTACGACGTCCCGGATGACCGGCACCCGGCGCAGATCTCGCACGGACCGGCTCCCGACTGTGCCGAACGCGATCAGAAAGTAGGCGATGCCGCTGAAGACCAGCGTCTTCTCATAGCCGAACGATGCCCCCAGCGGGCCGTAGAGCAGCTGCCCGATCGGCATCGCGACGAAGGAGCCGAGAGCGTCGTACGAGTAGGCGCGCGACAACATCTCCTCGGCGATGTTCTCCTGCATGGCGAGGTTCCACCCCATCGAGAAGACCTCGATCCCGGCACCGGCGATGAAGCTGGCGATGACCAGCAGCATCAGATGCGGCGCGGCTCCGAGCAGGATCATCGGCAACCCCATCAACGAGCAAGCCAGCATGCCGAACAACAACGGCCGTTGCAGGGAGAACCGGAGCAGCACCACGGTCGTCAGCAGCAGGCCAGCTGACTCGGCCGAGAGCACGAACCCCCAACCCTGCTTGCCGATCGTGTTGTTCGCGACGGCGGGGCCGAGCGTGTTGAGGGCGCCGGTCGAGATCATGTTGAGCAGCCCGAACGCGAGTACGACGGCCCAGAGCCAGGTGGTCTGCGAGAAGATCGTCCAGCCCTCGCGCAGGTCGCCGATCATCGTCTTCTGCTGACCAGGGCCGGCCGGTTCTCGCGGGGGGATCTTCACCGGGAGCAGCAGGAGAGCGGCCGCCAACCAGCTGGCCGCATCGATCGCCAGCGCCCAACCCGGCCCGACGGTGACCACCAGCAGCGCGCTGATCGTCGGCCCCAGGATGGTCAACCCCCCACGCGAGAGGGACATCAACGCGTTCGCCGGCTGCAGCTGGTCACGCCGGACCAGCTGGGGCATCATGCTCGTCATCGCCGGGAAGCTCACCGCCGACACCGTGCCGTTGAACGCCTCCAGGCAGATGATCATCCAGAGCTCGGCGTGACCGGAGATGACCAGGTAGGCCACGGCCCCCTGGCTCAGGGCCGAGAAGGTGTTCGACACCTGCAGGATCAGGGTTCTCGGCAGCCGGTCGGCGATCACCCCGCCGAAGAGCAGGAAGATCACGAGGGGGATCGTCCGGGCGGCGAGCACCTTCCCGAGGGCCGACGCCGAGTTGTCGGTGATGGCGAGTACGGCGAAGGCGAGGGCGACCCCCGCCATCATCCCTCCGGCGGTGTTGACGAACCGCGACCAGAAGTACCACGCGAAGTTCCGCTCCTTGAGCGGCGCGAACGCCTCGCCCCACTTCATTGCCGGGTCGCCTTCATCTCGAAGGCCCCGGCCGTCAGATTGACGTGGGTCGTCCCCGGGGTGCGCGGTGGCTGCGCGTTCGCGTGGATGGCGCGGGACGCCGCATCCAAGTGCTCGAGCACCTCGCCCCACACCTCGGGTGTCACCCACATCTCCGCGTCGACCAGGAGTCCCTTGCTGGGGGAGCGGCGAGAGGCGAAGCGTCGGACCAGCTCGTCGGCGACTGCGCGCATCGAGGGTGATCGGTCCCCGCCGCTCGCCGGCCCGCCAGATGGGGTGACCTCCTCGCGATCCCACGGATGCCGGTACCGCTTCGCGACGCCGCCTCGGATCTTCTCCTCTCCCGCGACCACGATCTCACCCGCGTCCGCGAGCACCCTCAGGTGGTACGACGCGTTCGCGTGCGTGAGATCGAGCTCGCGGGCGATCTCGGCGGCACTCATCTCCGCGCCGGTGAGCAGCGAGAGGATCCGCAACCGGACCGGATGGGCGATCGCCCTCAGATAGCTGATGCGCCGATCGTTGGCCATGCTTCCTCCTCTCGCGACACTCCCAAAGACTCATTGGGGAGTATGGCCGAGGATGACTTTGACTGTCAAGCAGTTATTGGGGGGTCGTGGAGGGTGGGCGACCGGAGGGCTACTGCTGGTAGTGCTCGACCGTGTCCGCCGAACGCGTCTTGGCGTCGGCCGGGTCCTCGCCGAACTCGCGGCGGGCCTGGCGCTGTCGGAGCAGGTCCCAGCACTGGTCGAGCTGCTCCTCGAGCTCGCGCAACCGCGCCGGGTCGGGGTGCTCCCCGGAGCGGAGCCGGTGCTCCTCGTCGACCAGCTCGTTGATCCGGACGTGGACATCGTTGTCGGGCATGTCCCCCAGCATGGTCGGCCCGGCTCGAGGCGGCAAGCCGGGTCTCAGGCGATCTCGACCCCGGCGTCGGCCAGCTCCGCGATCGCGGCCGCCGACGTACCGGGCGCGACCCCCGCGCACAGCCCGGTCAGCACCCGGGTGTCGAACCGCTCGCGTACGGCGTCCAGGGCCGTCGCGCGCACGCAGTAGTCGGTGGCGATCCCGCACACATCGACCTGACCGACTCGGTGCTCGCGCAGCCAGGCCGTCAGCGCGACCCCGTCCGTCGTACGCCCCTCGAAGCCGGAGTACGCCGCTTCGTGCGCGCCCTTGAGAAAGACCGCGTCGAACGGCTGCGGGTCGAGGTTGGGGTGGAACGCCTCGCCGTCGGTCCCGGCGACGCAGTGCGCCGGCCAGCTCTCGACGAAGTCAGGGGTGGCGCTGAAATGCGGTCCCGGGTCGACGTGGTGGTCGCGGGTGGCCACCACCACGTCGTACTCCGGGGCGTTCGGGTCCTTGGCGGACCAGTGGTGCAGCAGCTCACCGATGTCGCTGGCGACGCGCGCACCACCGGTGACGGCCAGGCTGCCGCCCTCGCAGAAGTCGTTCTGCACATCAACGACGATCAGGGCACGCGTCATGAAGGGAGGCTAGCCCAGGGGCAGCCAGGCGAGCACCCGCCGGATCGCGGCGTCCCAGTAGTCCCACTCGTGACCGCCGGAGGTGTACTCGACGTCCAGGGCGACCCCGGCCGCACCGGCAGCCGCCTCGAACGTCCGGTTCGCCGCGACGAGGTGGTCCTCGGTGCCGCAGCCGACGAAGAGCGGTGGAAGGTTGCGAGGATCGGCAACGTCGAGGAGGCGGAGAAGGTCGTCGTCCGGACCGACCGCGGCGCCGAAGACCCGGCTCAGCAGCTCGGCCCGATCGGGCTCCTGCAAGAGGACCGCGAGGTCCAGCGCGCCCGACAGGCTCGCCGCCGCGGCGAAGCGGTCGGGGTGACGGAGCGCCCACTTCAGCGCGCCGTACCCACCCATCGACAGTCCCGCCACGAACGTGTCCTCGCGCCGGGTCGACACGTGGAAGAAGCGGTCGACGACGAGCGGCAGCTCCTCGGTGAGGAACGTCCAGTACCTGAGCCCATGTGCCTCGTCGGTGTAGCAGCTGCGGACCACGCTCGGCATCACGACCGCGAGGCCCAGGGGCTCGGCGTACCGCTCGATCGAGGTACGCCGCAGCCACGACGTGTCGTCGACACCGAGGCCGTGCAGCAGGTAGAGGACGGGGAGCCCTTCGGGGCCGGTGGCCCGCTGCCCCTCGACCCGGTCGGGCAACACCACCGTCATGGAGGTGTCCACCTCCAGGACCTCGGATGCGAAGTCGCAGCGCAGCTCGGCCATCAGCCGACGTGCTCGGTGGGGATCACGGGCTCTCCGCGGGACAGCTGCTGGGCGGCCGGGGGGAGCTCGGCACGGGAGGCCAGGTGGCGCGCTCGGGCGCGTTCCAGCCCCGCGCGGCCCACGATCTCCCCGTCGCGCACGAGCTCGACGAGCAGGGAGCGGTCGTCCCCGTCGTTCTCGGGCGGCTCGCCGATGCCGACCACCTCCGCCTCGGCGACCCCGTGCACGTCGCGCCTCCGGAGGGCGAACTTGCGGCCCCCGATGCTGACCTTGTCCTTGCTCCGCTTTGCGACCGCGACCATGGCGCCGTCCTCGCCCTCGCGGGAGACGAGCTTGTAGACGAAGCCGCAGGTGGGGTGGCCACTGCCGGTGACCAGGCTGGTGCCCACGCCGTACCCGTCGACCGGGGCGGAGGCGAGCGCGGCGATGGAGTGCTCGTCGAGGTCCGAGGTGACGATGATCTTGGTGCCGGTCGCGCCGAGGGCGTCGAGCTGCTCCCGCACCTCGACCGCCAGGGCCCCGAGGTCGCCCGAGTCGAGGCGCACGGCACCCAGCTCCGGACCGGCCACCTCGACGGCGAGCCGGACCGCCTCGGCGACGTCGTAGGTGTCGACCAGGAGGGTGGTGCCGGACCCGAGTGAGTCCACCTGGGCGACGAACGCGTCGCGCTCGGAGTCGTGCAGCAACACGAAGCTGTGCGCGCTGGTCCCGGTGGTGGGTACGCCGTACCGCTGCAGCGCGGCGAGGTTCGAGGTCCGGGTGAACCCCGCGATGTACGCCGCGCGAGCCGCCGCGATCGCCGCCTCCTCATGGGTACGCCGCGAGCCCATCTCGATGCAGGGCCGGTCACCGGCCGCCCAGGTCATCCGGGAGGCCGCGGAGGCGATCGCCGAGTCGTGGTTGTAGATCGAGAGCAGCACGGTCTCGAGGACCACCGCCTCGGCGAAGGTGCCCTCGACGACGAGCAGGGGCGAGTAGGGGAGGTAGATCTCCCCCTCGGGGTAGCCCCACATGTCCCCGGTGAACCGGTAGTCGGCCAGCCAGTCCAACGTGGGCTCGTCCACGATGCGGTGCTCTCGTAGCGTCGCAAGCGCGGAATCGTCGAAGCGGAACAGGTCGATCGCGTCGAGGGCGCGGTCGACGCCGGCCACCACGCCGTACCGTCGCCCGGTCGGCAGGGTGCGTGGGAAGAGCTCGAACACCGAGCGCCGCCCCGCCGTGCCGGCCGCCAGCGCGGCCTCCACCATGGTGAGCTCGTAGTGGTCGGTGAGCAACGCGGTGGTGGGCTCGCTGAGGGGGGTCGTCACGAGGCACAGCCTAGGATGAACGGCGTGTCTGCCCCCATGCCCGTCGAGCTCGATGAGCCCCAGGGGGACGAGCTGACAGTCCTCGACCACCCGTTGGTGACGATCGTGTGGAACGACCCGGTCAACCTGATGAGCTACGTCACCTACGTCTTCCAGAACTACTTCCGGTACTCCCGCAAGAAGGCGGAGAAGCTGATGCTCGAGGTCCATAACGACGGCAGGTCGGTGGTCTCGACGGGTGCGCGGGAGAGGATGGAGCGCGACGTGCAGGCCATGCATGAGTACGGCCTCTGGGCGACCCTGCAGAAGGCCGA
Source organism: Nocardioidaceae bacterium (assembly GCA_050700795.1). Taxonomy (GTDB): domain Bacteria; phylum Actinomycetota; class Actinomycetes; order Propionibacteriales; family Nocardioidaceae; genus JBOHDW01. The sequence goes on from JBOHDW010000145.1 coordinate 7,560, forward strand.
CGCCTGATGGCCCACGGTTTCACCCGTCGCCGTCGCGGGGGAGTGGTGGCGACTTTCGGCGGCTTCGAGGCCGACCTGTTGCGGTCGTTGGCGTCCCAGCTGGTGGAGCTGCTGCGCAACGAGGTGGCCGCGCCGACCGCCGCTGAGGACCCGCTCGAGACCCTCTTGGACTTCTCCGGCCCGACCACGGAGCCCGAGGATCCCGTCCTCGCCCGGCTGTTCCCCACCGCCTACCCGACGGACGAGGTCGCGGCGGGCGAGTTCCGGCGCTTCACCGAGGGCGCCCTTCGGGACAGTAAGGCGCGCGCGGCCGCCCTGGTGATCGATGCCCTCGAGGAGGCCGGGCTCCCCCCTCACCTGCAAGAGGACGGGCTTGAGATCGACGTCGAGCTTCGGCCCGACCAGGCGCAGAGCTGGCTGCGGACCTTCACCGACATCCGGCTGGCGCTTGCCACCAGGCTCGGAGTGGAGGAGGGGGACGAGGAGTACTGGCACGCGCTGGCCGACGACGACCCCGCCGCGAACGTGCACGACATCTATGAGTGGGTGGGGTACCTGCAGGAGACGCTGGTCCAGGCCCTCTCCCGCTGATCCCGGGCCGCGTTCCCGTCCCACCATCCGGGCCGGTGGGGATCGACTTGGCCGCTCACCTAACCTCGATGATGTGCTGAGGCTCGATAGGGCGACCTATGACGCGATAGTCGCGCACGCGAAGCGGGACCACCCCGACGAGGCGTGCGGGGTCGTCGCGGGCGCCGCGGGCAGCGACCTGCCCACGCGCCATGTGCCGATGGTCAACGCCGCCGGCTCGCCGACGTTCTACGAGTTCGACCCCGCCGATCTGCTCGCGCTCTACCAGGAGATGGACGCCAGGGACGAGGAGCCGGTGGTCGTTTACCACTCGCACACCGCCACGGAGGCCTACCCTTCTCGAACGGACATCGGTCTCGCCGGCGAGCCCGGCGCGCACTACGTGCTG
>JBOHDW010000146.1:0-15097 GCA_050700795.1 Nocardioidaceae bacterium
CCGATCCGGTAGTGGCATACAGGTTGATCCCATCGACCGGATCCAGACAGCCACCCGAGAGCCGTTCGCCGTACGACGCCAAGGGGCACGCCGACTGCCGAGCGGACGCGATCGCCGACTCGGCCACGGGCACATGCACGAAGGTCAACCCGGTGCCGGCGAGCCAGACCTCTCCGGCCAGGTCGTCGATCGCCAGACCGAGATCGGCGAGCAACGCCTCCACGAGGTCGTCGGCCAGCGGGCCGACCAGGTCGTGCGGGGTCGCGGACAGCGAGACCATCTCCCCGAACGTGACCCCGATCCGACCGGCCGCGCACACCTGGGTCACCGCCTCGCCGACGAGCAGGCCGTGGGACCGCAGCACCCACGCCGTCCCCAACGTGGGGTGTCCGGCGAACGGGATCTCCCCTCCTGGGGTGAAGATCCGGGTGGAGTACTCCTCCCCGTTGACCGGCGCCGGGAAGGTTGTCTCGGAGAAGCCGAACTCTCGCGCGATGGTGAGGCACTGGTCTCCGGTGAGCGCGCCGCCGTTGCGTACGACGGCCAACTGGTTGCCAGCGAACGGCCGCTCCGCGAAGACGTCCACGATGTCGAAGGGAAGCCGCATGCCGAACATCTTGACAGTGCACTCTGACCGAAGGCTCCCCCGCTACCCTCTTGACATGTGAGCACCTCCCCGAACCGCGTCTTCATCGCGAGGCTGGCCGGGCTGCCGGTTTTCGACCCCGCCGGTGACCAGGTCGGCAAGGTGCGCGACCTCGTTGTGGTGCTCCGACCAGGTGGGTTGCCCCCGAGGGTGCTCGGGCTGGTGGTGGAGGTGTTCGGTCGGCGGTCCATCTTCGTCCCGATGACGCGGGTCACCCACGTGGACAGCGGCCAGATCATCACCACGGGCGTGGTCAACATGCGTCGCTTCGAACAGCGACCCACGGAGAACCTGCTGTTCGGGGAGATCCTCGACCGTCGCGTCACGATCCCCGAGACGGGTGTGGTGGGCACCGTCTACGACGTGGCCATGGAGCAGGTCCGCAACCGGGACTGGCTGGTGAGCCGGGTCGCCCTCCAGGAAGGATCCAAGCGCTTCGGGCGACGCGGCCAGACCCACGTCGTCGAGTGGTCCGAGATCGACGGACTCTCGGCCCCCGACGAGGATGGCCAAGGCGCCACCCATCTCCTGGCCGCCCTGGAGGAGATGCGCCCGGCCGACCTGGCCAAGGTCATCCACGACCTCCCCGCGAAGCGTAGGTCGGAGATCGCCGCCGCCCTCGACGACGAGCGGCTTGCCGACGTTCTCGAGGAGCTCCCCGAGGAGGACCAGGTCGAGATCCTGGCGGCCCTCGACGACGAGCGCGCGGCGTATGTCCTGGAGGAGATGTCCCCCGACGACGCGGCCGACCTGATCGCCGAGCTCCCCCCGGAGACCGCGGAGCAGCTGCTGCGGCTGATGGCACCTCAGGAGGCCGAGGGCGTTCGGCGGCTGCTCTCCTACGAAGAGCGGACGGCCGGCGGCCTGATGACCTCGGAGCCGGTGATCCTCGGACCGGACGCGACGGTCGCGGACGCGCTGGCCCACGTCCGCCAGGCCGAGCTCAGTCCGTCGATCGCCGCCCTGGTGTACGTCGTCCGGCCGCCGCTCGAGACACCCACCGGGCGACTTTTGGGGGTCGCGCACATCCAGCGGCTCCTGCGCGAGCCACCCTCGACCCTGATCGGCCATGTGCTGGACACCGACACCGAGCCGCTGCAACCGACGGCGAACCTCGAGGAGGTGGCTCGCCACCTGGCGACCTACAACCTGGTCGCCGCGCCGGTCGTGGATGACGACGGGCGGCTGGTCGGCGCGGTGACCGTCGACGACCTGCTCGACCATCTGCTGCCGGAGAACTGGCGTGACACGACAACAGTGAACGGTGGTGAGTGGCATGGCTAAGGCACCGCGCCTCGACGTACCCCTCGACTCCCGCCGCTCCCTGATCCGGCGACCCGACGTGGACTCCGACACGTTCGGCCGGTTCGCCGAGACCTTCGCCCGCTTCATGGGCACCGCCCGGTTCCTCATCTACATGACGCTGTTCGTCGCGTTGTGGCTGTGCTGGAACGTCCTCGCGCCCGGCAGCTGGCGGTTCGACCCCTACGCGTTCATCTTCTTGACCCTGATGCTCAGCCTCCAGGCGTCGTACGCCGCCCCGCTGATCCTGCTGGCCCAGAACCGGCAGGAGGACCGGGACCGGGTGGTGACCGAGCAGGACCGGCTGGCCAACGCCCGGGCACATGCGGACATGGAGTTCCTGGCTCGCGAGATGGCGACCCTGCGGATGGCGCTCGGTGAGGTGGCCACCCGCGACTACGTCCGCTCGGAGCTGCGTGCGTTGCTCGCCGACCTCGAGGAGCGGCGTCCGGAGGAGGACGAGCCGACCTGGGACGCGTGAGGCGTCCCCCGTACGCTTGAGCACATGACCCCCGTGCTCGACCAGGTCCAGGCCGCACTCTCCACGGTGATCGATCCGGAGATCCGTCGGCCGATCACCGATCTCGGCATGGTCGAGAAGGTCGAGGTCGACGACGCGGGCGTCGTACACGTTCGGGTGCTGCTGACCGTCGCCGGTTGTCCGCTCAAGGACACCATCACCCGCGACGTCAACTCGGCGGTGGGCAAGGTCGCGGGTGTTACCGGCGTGGACCTGAACCTCGGGGTGATGAGCGACGGCCAGCGCTCGGATCTGCAGAACCACCTACGCGGCGGCCAGGCGCAGCGGGAGATCCCGTTCAGCCGCCCCGGTTCCCTGACCAAGGTCTATGCGATCGCCTCCGGGAAGGGCGGGGTCGGCAAGTCCTCGGTCACGGTCAACCTCGCCGCCGCGATGGCGGCCGAGGGGCTGAAGGTCGGCATCGTCGACGCGGATGTCTACGGCCACTCCATCCCGGCGATGCTCGGGGTCGGTGACGTGCGGCCCACCCAGGTCGAAGAGATGATCATGCCGGTCCCGACGCCGCAGGGGCTGTCCGTGATCAGCATCGGGATGTTGAAGCCACGACGCGACCAGGTGGTGGCGTGGCGTGGCCCGATGCTCGACCGAGCGTTGGTCCAGATGCTCAGTGACGTGTTCTGGGGCGACCTCGACGTGCTGTTCCTCGATCTCCCCCCGGGCACCGGGGACATCGCCATCTCGCTGGGCCAGCACCTCCCCAACGCGGAGGTAGTGGTCGTGACCACCCCGCAGGAGGCGGCCGCGGAGGTGGCCGAACGGGCCGGCACGATGGCGTCGATGATGCACCAACGCGTCGTCGGGGTCGTGGAGAACATGGCCTTCCTGCCCTGTCCCCACTGCGGGCCCGACCATCGGCTCGAGGTGTTCGGCACCGGGGGCGGCGCACGGGTCGCGGCCACCCTGACGGCTCGGTTCGGCTACGACGTACCCCTTCTCGGGCAGGTGCCGCTCGACCTGTCGCTGCGTGAGGGTGGGGACACCGGAGACCCGATCGTGCTGACGAGTCCGGACTCCCCGGCCGGCCGGGTGCTTGCCTCGGTCGCGGAGACCCTGGCGGGGCGCGGCCGGGGACTGGCCGGTCTCCAGCTCGGGCTCACTCCGGCCGCTAGGTTGTAGCCGTGTTCGGCGTCGGTCTGCCCGAGATGGCGGTGATCGCCCTGGTCGCAGTGCTCGTCTTCGGCCCCGACCGGCTGCCCGAGTTCGCCCGCCAGGCGGGCCGGATGGTTCGTCAGCTCAAGCAGTTCGCCGACAGCGCCCGCGACGACATCCGCGCCGAGCTCGGACCCGAGTACTCCAACTTCGAGCTGACCGACCTCGACCCGCGTCGCGCGGTGCGCAAGTACATGCAGGATGCCTGGGACGAGGACACCGACACTCCGTCCAAGGGCCGGACGCTCGGCCCCGGCGATCGCCCGCCGTACGACGCGGACGCCACCTGACCCACCCGGTGAACTCGAGGGTCAGCCGACCTTCGAGTTCAGCGTCACCCGGATTGTCTCCCGTTGACCTTCTCGTTTGATGGTCAAGGTGACCGTCTCTCCCGGCTGATGGGTGCGGATCGCGACGATCAGCCCGATCCCGTCGATGACCGGTTTGCTGTCAACGTCGACGATCACGTCGCCCTCGCGCAGCCCGGCCCGGCTGGCCGGCGTACCGCTAGGGACAGAGACGACACGAGCACCGTTGGACGACTCGCCGGTGTTCACATCGGCGCCGATGACCGGGTAGCGGGCCTGCCCGGTGGCGAGGATCTGCGCCGCGGTGATCCTGACCTGCTCCATCGGGATCGCGAACCCGACCCCGATCGAGCCGGACTCGGCCCCCTGGGACGCACCGACCGTCGCGATCGCCGAGTTCACCCCCACCACCTGACCGCGCATGTTCACCAACGGACCCCCCGAGTTCCCGGGGTTGATCGCGGCATCGGTCTGCACCGCGTCGATGAACGAGGACTGGTTCTGGTCACCGGTGGTCACCGGACGGTCGAGGGCGCTGATGATGCCGGAGGTCACGGTGCTGCTGAGGCCGAGAGGGGAGCCGATCGCCACCACCGTGTCGCCCACCCGCATGGAGTGCGACGAACCGAGTGAGGCGGGCCGCAGCTTCTCGGCGCCGGCGACCTTCAACACCGCGACGTCGTAGACGGGGCTGCGCCCCACGATGGTGGCGGAGTGCGACCTGCCGTCGGCGTCGACCACCTTGAGCTCACCGGAGCCGGTCGCCCCGGCGACCACGTGGTTGTTGGTGATGATGTGGCCGTGGCGGTCGAAGACGAAACCGGAGCCGGTGGCACCCCCCTGCCGGTCGCCGTTCGCGCCACCGTTGGCCTGCACCTGCACGGTGCTCGGGAGCAGCCGGGCCGCGACCGCGGCGACGCTCACGTTCTTCGTCGACAGCGGCGGTGGGACCGTGTTGTCCGTCCCGACGACGGGGACCGTGGTGTTGTGGTCCATCGTCGTCGAGACCGCGACCCCGCCGATCGTCCCCCCGACCACGCCGATGACCAGGGCCATCGCGGCGACCGCGGGCCACAACCATCGCGGCACCGAAAGGGACGGCTGGCTCGCGGCGTACGCCGGCGGCTGGGTCGGGTAGGGCTGGATCGGGTAGCTCGCCGTGGGCTCCGGCTCGGCCGGTGCGGGCGGGGAGGCGTAGGGCGAGGGGGCGGGTGGCGGATACTGCGGTCCGGGCCCCGGCTCGGGGCGCACGGGCTGCGTGTCACCCGGTTCGGGCGGCTGCTGCTCGCCCGTTGGGGGCGCCGGTTCGTCGGGCTCGCTCACCCCGTCATTGTCCCCCAGCGGGACAACGCCGTCAGCGGTGGTCCGCGATGGAGGTCGCCCGGGCCGCTCCGGAACGCTGCGGTTCGACGGTCCATCCGGGTAGCCGCCCGCGAACGTCGCCGGACGGGGTGATGTCCAGACGCACCGGGTAGGCGGTGTGCGGGGCGCGGGACAACGACGCCGCCGGGGTTCCGGCGCCACCCACGAGCGGCCCGCCCAACGTGGTCAGCCCGAAGACGGCGGCGGAGACGGAGCCGGCACCCACCAGCGCCAGCCCGGCCCGACGGCGCCCACGTCCGCGACGCTCGATCTCCTGGACCGAGGCCCACGCTTCGGCGGTGGGATCGAGCTCGTGCAGCGAGCCCACCAGCTCCGCGGGTGGCTGGAAACCCCCGTCGATCGCCATCTCGGACAACTGCCGCTTGACCCAACCCTCGCGCTCCACCGCCGCCCGGCAGGGCGGGCAATGTGCCACATGCGCCCAGGCACGTTCGGTCGCATCGGCATCGAGCTGACCGTCGACCAAGGCGCTCACGGACGACCCGAGGTGTGCCGGGAACCTCCATGAGCCCATGTCAGGACACCTGCGGGGACAGGCCGGAGGCGGGCAGCCTGCGCCGCCGCTGCTCAGGCGGGCCCGAGTAACGGACCCGATCGCCCGTCGGGGCCCGATGGGCGAGTGCGGACCGCAGCATCGTGCGGCCGCGGTGGATGCGCGAACGCACCGTGCCGAGCTTCAGCTCCAGGACGTCGGCGATCTCCTCGTAGGAGAGGCCCTCGATGTCGCACAGCACGACCGCCGCGCGAAAGTCGGGCGGGAGCTCTCTCAGGGCGGTCTCCACGTCGTCATCGAACAGGCCCACCACCAACTGCTGGTCCGGACTGAGCCCACGGCTCGGGATCCTGTTCTCGGCATCGTCGGCCAGCGCGTCGAAGCGGATCTTCGCCTTCCGCCTGGCCTGGTCGAGGAAGAGGTTGGTGGTGATCCGGTGCAGCCAGCCCTCGAAGGTTCCCGGCGTGTAGGAGGACAGTGAGCGGAAGACCCTCACGAAGACCTCCTGGGTGAGGTCCTCGGCATCCGGGCGGTTCCCGGTGAGGCGGTAGGCCAGCCGGTAGACGCGCGCGGAGTGCTGCGCGACCACCTCGTCCCACGACGGCGCCTGCCAGTCCCCCGCCGGTTGCACGTCCGCTTGGGTCACCGTCGAGCCCCCCGCCCGTTTTCGTCCGATCCGCGCCATCTCGTCGGCCTGCGGCCTGTCTCCTTCAACCTAGGAGTCGCCCCTGAGAGCGACCTGAGGGATTGCAGTCTGTTTGCTGGGACCCGTTGTGCTTTCGAACGTACGACGCACGACCGGTGTTCCCTGGATGCATTCCGACAAACCTGCACCAAGGAAATACGTGCTGCCCCGCCGAACAGATGACGGGGGTCTTGCGGGGTCGGGATACCGGTAGATACCGGTAGAGTCGCGCCAGAACAGCCCGCACCGGGCTCGACTCTGGGAGGCCGTCATCGCCACGGGACTCAAGCCGGCCAGTTGGACCTATGCCGAGGAGTTCGTCCCCGAGGACGAGATCCTGACCGACGCTCGGGCTCGTGCCCGGGAGGTCGGTGTCGTCCCGATCGGTTCCGGCGGGGGTGCGGCGCTCCGGTTCCTGGCCGCCGTGACCGAGGCGCGAGCGGTGGTCGAGATCGGTACCGGCACCGGCGTGTCGGGCGTGTGGCTCCTGCGCGGCATGCGCTCTGACGGCGTACTGACCACGGTGGACACCGAGGCAGAGCACCAACGCCTGGCAAAGCAGTCGTTCACCGATGAGGGGATCCCGACGCAACGGGTGCGGTTGATCACCGGGCCGGCGCTCGACGTGCTCCCCCGGCTGACCGACGGTCACTACGACATGGTCTTCGCCGACGGCGACAAGCAGGAGTACCCCGACTACCTCGCCGAGGCGCTGCGGCTGTTGAGGCCCGGCGGCATCGTTGCCTTCGACAACGCCCTCTGGCACGACCGGGTGGCCGACCCCGCCCAGCGTGACGCCGAGACCGTGGCGGTCCGTGAGCTGGGCAAGGCGGTCGCCGACAACGAGTCGCTGGTCCCGCTGCTCCTCCCCGTGGGCGATGGCCTACTGGTGGCCAAGAAGTTGTGGACCCCCGAGGCCTAACCCGTCCACCGTCGACCCGGCTCGGATGCAACGCCAAAACCCGTCGACCCGGCTCGAATGCTCTGGCCGCGGCCCCATGACACTCCGCTCGCGAATAACCGTCATGTTCCGCAATTGCAGGAGTACGACGGGCCCCGGCCCAGCGGCTCGGCCCCAGACAGACAACGCGCACCATTGCTTTCAAGCCGGGTCGACCGGGTTTCGGGTTGCTTTCAAGCCGAGTCGACGGTCAGGGGTAGGTGGGAGCCGCGAGGAAGCCCTCGGCCCCCTCCGCGACGGCCACGATCTCGCACGGTTCCATGAGCACCGGCGGCGCTCCGGTGATCCGCGACCCGGGTGAGTCGGCCGCCCCGCGCGCGAACTCGGCGAGGAACAGGTCGCGGGCCTCCGGCGTGTTGAAGACGTAGCACCCCTCGAACCACTCTCCCGGCACCATCCGCCAGGTCTTGAACCGCAACCCGCCCATGCCGGTGAACCGCGCGTGCGAACTGGTCGCGACGTAGTCCCGCAACGTCTCCTCGACGCCGTCCGGTGCGCCGGCCAGCGACCAGCGAACGGTCAGTCCTACCGTCGGCTCCTGGCCCACCTCTACCGCCCGTCCTCTCCGCTGCTCATCGGCTCCGCCTCATCGAGTACGCCGGCCAGCGGCTCCCGCAGCTCGAGCCAGTGCAGCAGCGCGCGCGCCCCGAAGCCGGTCGGCCCCAGCGTGTACTCGAAGGCGTCGACCGGCGAGTCGCCGACCGATGCCAGGTCCAGGTGCGCCCACGGAAGGCCGCCGGTGAAGTGTTGGAGGAAGAGCGCGGCGGTGATCGCGCCAGGAGGACCCGGGGAGTTGTCCGCGTCGGCGACCTTCGAGGCGAGCCGGTCCTCGTAGTCGGCGGTCAACGGCATCCGCCACAGTGGCTCACCCGCCGCGAGCGACGCGACCCGGAGCAACCCGGCGAGCTCGTCGTTGTTCGCGAAGTACCCGCCGGTGCGCTGGCCGAGCGCGGTCTTCATCGCACCGGTCAGCGTGGCCACGTCGACCAGCACGTCCGGCTTGAGCTCCCGGACCGCATAGGCCAGCGCATCGGCCAGCACCAGCCGCCCCTCGGCGTCGGTGTTGTTGACCTCGGTGGTGCGGCCGCCGTACTGGCGGAGTACGTCGCCGGGGCGCAGCGATGATCCGCTCACGGAGTTCTCGGCGAGCGGGAGCAACCCGGTCACCCGGACGGAGCACTCGAGATCAGACAGCGCGCCCATCACCGCCAGCACGACCCCGGCGCCGGTCATGTCGCGCTTCATCAGCACCATGCTCTCGCGGGGCTTGAGGGACAGCCCGCCCGAGTCGAAGGTGATCCCCTTCCCCGCGAGCACCACGTGAGGAGTCGAACGGCTCATCGCGGCCGGGCGGTAGTCGAGACGCACGAACCGGGGCGGGTTCACCGAGCCCTGGCCGACTCCGAGGATCCCGCCGAACCCGGCCTTCCGGAGCTTGGCCTCGTCCCAGACGCGGTACTCGAGACCCGCCGACTCCGCGACCTCCCGCGCCCGGTCGGCCAGCCAGATCGGGTTCTTCTCGTTCGAGGGGACCAGCGCCAGGGTCCGCGACAGCCAGCCGGCACCGGCCACCGCCAGCGCCCGGGCCAGCTGGGGGCGCCGCCCCTCCGGGTCGGCCATCGCGGCCAGCACCACCCGTTCGACGGGGAGGGCACGCGGCCCCGTGGACCGCCAGTGGAACTCGAACGAGCCGAGCACGACCCCCTCGACGAACGCCCGCATCCCGACGTCATCGGTGAGCGCGGCCACGGACGTGGAGACCATCGCGCGCCCCCGGGTACGCCGAGCCAGGGCTGCCCCGGCACGACGCAGGTCATCCGACCCGCCGTCCCCCACGCCCACGAGCAGGACCCATTCGAGGGCGGGGTTGGTGAACCCGCTGGCATCGAGCACCGCCCGCTCGATGATCTCTCCGGCGGCGCCGGTGGCGCCCGCGCGCTCGAGCAGCGTGAACAGGTCCTCGGACAGCTCGTCGATCAGCTCGGCGGCTCCCGGACCGAGGGTGAGGCCGTCGGGGCCCGGCAGGACCGGGATCGCCACCATGTCGGCTCCGACGACCGCCGAGGGGGCGAGGTCGGCGAGCGCCACCTGGGGAGGCGACACCTGGCTGGGCATCGCCATGGCGGCCTCCTGCCTGCTCGTCGGTCGGACGAGCCGACCCTATCGGGCCGCGCCAGCGGGCCGAGAAGCCAGAACCCCGGCCGGGGGCCGGGGTTCTGGTCGGTCGGCAGACGTCAGGGTCAGCCCACAACCTCTTTGAGCGCGTCGCCCAGCGCCCCCGCCTCGTCGGCGTTCAACTCGACTACCAGGCGACCGCCACCTTCGAGCGGGACGCGCATCACGATGCCGCGTCCTTCCTTGGTGACCTCGAGCGGACCGTCGCCCGTCCGCGGCTTCATCGCCGCCATGCGCACACCTCTTCCTGTCCATGTCGTACGCATCGTGGCGCCACCCACCGCGGGTGCCACCCCGGAAGCGCCGGGTTGCCGGCTCCATTATCCCCTATCGAGCCGGTGACCAGCCAATACAAGGGCGGGGGTACGGCAGACTGCCCCCTGTGCACGCCCGGTCCGCCCTGTTCGACCTCTACGGTGACCACCTGCGCACGCGCGGCGGCCGGGCTCCCGTCGCGGCCCTGGTCCGGCTGCTCTCGCCGCTCGGCATTCGCCCTCCTGCCGTCCGCACCGCGGTCTCCCGGATGGTGCGCCAGGGCTGGCTCGAGCCGGTCCGACTAGCGAGCGGACCCGGGTACGCCTCGACGCCGCGCGCCCGGCACCGGCTCGACGACGCCGGTGCCCGGATCTACCGCACCGACTCTCCGCCCTGGACCGGGGCGTGGGACCTCCTGGTGCTGGACGCCGGACCGCTCACCGGTGGCCGCGCGGCTCGACAGCGGATCCGGTCCGGCCTCGGCTTCCTCGGCTATGCGCCGCTCTCCGACGGCACTTGGATCTCCCCGGCCCGGTCGCCCGAGACGGACGACGTGCTGGCCACGGAGGGTGCCGGCTTCGCCCGCTTCCAGGCGTACGACGACGACCCCGCCACCCAGGCCGCCCGCGCCTGGAACCTCGACGCTCTGGCTCGCTCGTACGGCGCATGGCGCGTGTTCGCCGAGCGGCTCCTCGACGACCCGACGCCATGGATCGACGACACCCCCCTCGCAGGGGACGAGCGCGCGTTCGCCGTACGCTCGGTGCTGGTGCACGAGTGGCGCAAGTTCCTGTTCAGCGACCCGGGCCTGCCGGACGAGCTGCTGCCCGCCGACTGGCCCGGACGGGCGGCCGCCCGGCTGTTCGCGAGCCGGGCCGAACGGCTGCTACCGGCCGCGGCGCGGTTCGTGGACGCCTGTCTCAACGACCCGACCCGACGACGGGAGCCTCGATGAACGACCAGCCGGTGACCCTCGAGTACGACGACGGCGTCGCCGTGATCACCCTGAACCGCCCCGACGCGATGAACAGCCTGACGACCGACACGAAGGTTGCGCTGCGCGACACGGTTCTCCGAGTCGCCGAGGACGAGAAGGTGCGATGCGTCGTCCTGACCGGGACCGGGCGCGCGTTCTGCGTCGGGCAGGATCTCAAGGAGCACGCCGCCGTCTTGAGCACGGGTGACACGGACGGGCTCTTCTCGACCGTCGGTGAGCACTACAACCCGATGGTGACCGCCCTGGCGACGATGCCGAAGCCGGTGCTCGCGGCGGTCAACGGCATCGCCGCAGGTGCCGGTGCCAGCCTCGCGTTCGCCTGCGACTTCCGGCTCCTCGCCGACTCGGCCGGCTTCAACCTGGCCTTCAGCGGCATCGGGCTGTCGTGCGACACGGGATCGTCTTGGACGCTGCCGCGCCTGGTCGGGCGGGCCAAGGCGCTCGAGCTGCTCTACTTCCCGCGCACCCTGAACGCCCAGGAGTCGCTCGACCTGGGGCTGGCCACCGAGGTGGTGCCCGCGACGGAGCTCACCGCCCGAGCGACCGAGCTGGCCGGGCGGCTCGCCTCCGGCCCGACGCTGGCGTTCGGGGCGATTCGCCGTTCCCTGACGTTCGCTGCCGGGGAGGAGCTGGCGGCGGCGTTAGCCTACGAAGCGGAGATGATGGCGCTGACCGGGGCGACCTCGGACCACCACCGGGCGGTCGACTCCTTCCTCGCCAAGCAGAAGCCGTCGTTCGAAGGGAGCTGACATGAGACGACTCGGGGCGTTGATCGTGGCCACCCTCCTGCTGGCCTCGGGACCCAGTCCACTGTCCGCACAGGCGAAGACCCCCGCGCTTCCGGAACGGCTGGGGCTCGCGGCGTCGGTCACCCAGCTTGTGACGGTGACCAGCAGCCGGTGGTCGAACACCAGGGCCACGCTGCGGGCCTGGCAGAAGAGCGGTTCCGGCTGGCACGTCGTACGCGGGCCGTTCACCGTCCGGCTCGGCTGGAACGGGTGGGTCCGCGCGCACGACCGCCACCAGAGCACCGGCACCACCCCGGCCGGCAAGTTCCGGCTGCCCTACGCCTTCGGAAACGCGCCGGACCCCGGCACCGCGCTGACCTACAAGCACGTGGACAGCAACGACGTGTGGCCCTACGAGCCGCGCGACCCGGCGACGTACAACATCTATCAGCCGTACCGCGCCAGGACCTCGCACTGGCGCACCGGCTACCGAGAGCACCTCGCGGGCTATCCGCGGCAGTACGCCTACGCCGTGGTGATCGGCTTCAACATGCCGTCCGGCGTGCACTGGTCGAGCACCCGGCACCAGTACGTCGCGCGCCACCATGCGGCGATCCACCGAGGCGGCGGGATCTTCCTGCATGTCGAGCGGACCCGATACACCGCGGGCTGTGTGGCCGGGCCGCGCGCGGACATCCGCTGGATCGTGAGGTGGCTGGACCCCGCCCAGCACCCCCGGATCGCGATGGGCCCGCAGGCCTGGCTGGTACGCCGCTTCTGACCGTTTCGCGGATCAGCGGTGTCCCCCGAACAGCCGGAGGAGCTGGCGCGGCGCCGCCACCCGCATCCGGTGTCGGCTCGGATGGGAGCCGTACTCGACGGTGATCGCCACGCCGGCGTACTTGTGGTTGAACCACTCCGTGAAGGTGCCGTGGCAGACGCCACCACAGACCAGTCGCTTGCGCGGCAGGTTGAGCGCGGCGGCCAGTCGACGAGCGAAGTGGCGGGACTTTCGGGTCGAGGTGTCGACCCCGTGGAGCGGCTGGTGGAAGCTGACGACGTAGCGCGGGTGCACCTGCTTGAAGAAGCCGATCAGCGCCCGGGTCTCCGGCTCCGATGCGGGGCTCCGTCCGGAGTTGTAGTTGCCGTAGAGCCGCTTCCAGCGCCAGGGGAAGTTCCGGTTCAGGTCGACGTGGTGGGCGTTGCGGCGCGTGCGCCGGGCGAGCCCATCGGGGTTGACCGTGGGGATCAGCCAGAGGTTGACCCCGGTCACCGGCGCCCCGTCGCGCAGGGAGAGCAGGATCCGCCGGGGAGCGGGTTCGTCGCCGTGCATGGTCGCCATCAGCACCACGGTCAGCCTCGCCTTGGGGTCGCCCACGTGGTAGGCGTAGATCGGTCGCCCGACGACCGAGGCCCCGATCCTCTCCACGCCGATCACCGCCGGCCGCCGAGGTGAGGCGGAGACCCGCGCCGGCCCGAGTGCGACCAGTACGGCGCCGACGAGCAGCAGGGCGAGCGCGGGGATGAGGGTGGGCCTGAGCGAGATCCGGAGCCGAGTCACCCCCCCGAGCATGCCTCAGCCGTCCGATTCTGGCGACTCACTGGCGTCGAGCTCGGCCGCGAGCCGGTCCAACAGGGCGTCGACCTCCGACATGCGGTAACCCCGGAACGCCGTGCTGAAGCGCACCCCGCGCAGGTCACTGGCGCGCAACGGGCCGTCGGCCTGCACCCGCGAGTCGGGCCGGTCGTCCCACGTCTGGGCGAGGCCGCCCCCGCGACCGCTCGCCACCACCGCGACCGCCCCGAGGAGTGCGACGATGAGGACGGCGAAGAACCAGGCCATGAACGCCGATCCTACGAGTCGTTCAACGCGTCGGTGGCACGCACCATCAGGGCGACGATCTCGTCCGGGTCGTCGACCACGCTGAACATGTCCAGGTCCTTCGCGGAGATCCGCCCGCTCTCGAGCACGGTGGCCCGCAGCCAGTCGAGCAGCCCGGACCAGTACGCCGTGCCCACCAGCACGATCGGGAACGAGGTCACCTTCTGGGTCTGCACCAGGGTCAGCGCCTCGAACAGCTCGTCGAAGGTCCCGAAGCCCCCTGGGAGCACCACGAACCCCTGGGCGTACTTCACGAACATCGTCTTCCGGGCGAAGAAGTAGCGGAAGTTCAGCCCCAGGTCGACGTACTCGTTGAGCCCGGACTCGAAGGGCAGCTCGATGCCGAGTCCCACCGAGACGCCACCGGCCTCGAGCGCGCCCTTGTTGGCCGCCTCCATCGTGCCCGGCCCGCCGCCGGTGATGATGGCGAAGCCGGCCCCCGCCAGCTTGCGGGCGATCTCTTGGGCCAGCCGGTAGAACGGGTCGTCGCGGGTGGTCCGCGCCGAGCCGAACACCGAGATCGCCTGGCCGAGCTCCGCGAGCGCCCCGAACCCGTCGACGAACTCGCTCTGGATGCGCAGCACCCGCCAGGGGTCCAGGTGCACCCAGTCGGTCGGCCCCCGCGAGTCGAGCAGTCGCTGGTCGGTGGTGCTGGCCTCGAACTGGCCGCGTCGCATCAGCGTCCGGCCGCGGTGCTTCTCAGGGCCGGGCGGTGGGTGCTCGGTGGTCCCGTCGGTCACGCGTCCACCTCCAGCCAGGCCCGCATCCTCGCCGCGACCGACGCGATCTGCTCGAGGGGAACGTACTCCTCCTGCTTGTGCGCGAGGTTCGGATCACCCGGACCGAAGTTGACCGCGGGCACGCCCAGCACGCTGAACCGGGCCACGTCCGTCCAGCCGAACTTCGGGTTCACGGTGCCCCCGACGGCCTCGACGAACGCGGCGGCCGCGGGTACGCCGAGGCCGGGCAGCGCTCCGGGAGCCGAGTCGCTGAGCTCGATCTCATGGCCCGCGAACACGTCGCGAAGGTGGGCGATCGCCTCCTCCTCCGACCGGTCCGGGGCGAAGCGGTAGTTGATGGAGATCCGGCACTCGTCGGGGAGCACGTTGCCGGCCACCCCACCGGAGATGAACACGGCGTTGAGCCCCTCGTGGTACTCGAGCCCGTCGATGACCGGTCGCCGTGGCTGGTAGTCGTTGAGGGTGGCCAGGACGGCCGCGGCGGCGTGCACCGCGTTGCGTCCCCGCCACGACCGGGCCGAGTGAGCCCGCTCCCCCCTGGTGATCACGTCGACCCGCATGGTGCCCTGGCACCCGGCCTCGACCACTGCGTCGGACGGCTCCATCAGGATCGCGAAGTCGGCGGCGAGCAGATCGGGGTTGCTCTGCGACAGCTTGAAGAGGCCGTTGCGCTCGGCCTCGACCTCCTCGCACTCGTAGAAGACATAGGTGACGTCCCGAGACGGCGCCGGCACCGTCGCGGCCAGGTGCAGCGCCACCGCGCACCCGGACTTCATGTCACAGGTGCCCAGGCCGTGCAGCCCCTTCTCGTCCCTGCGGGCCGGCAGGTTGTCGTTGAGCGGCACCGTGTCG
>JBOHDW010000147.1:0-5332 GCA_050700795.1 Nocardioidaceae bacterium
CTCCGGCTACCGCGAGCAACCCCACCACCAGGGCGGCCGTCTGCAGGCCCAGGCGCAGAGAGGTGCGCCGGACCTGACGGTCGGCCCCGCTCACGGCGAGCCCAGCCGGTAGCCCACGCCGCGGACCGTCTCGACGATCCGGCGGCCCAGCTTGCGACGCAGGTAGTGCACGTAGGTGTCGACCACCCCCTCGTCGTCGGCGTCCTGGAAGACCGTGCCGAGCAGCTCGTCCCGGGAGAAGATCCGACGCGGTTGCCGCGCCAGGGCGGCGAGGAGATCGCTCTCGCGCGGTGACAGGGCCACCTCCTGTCCCTCATCGAGACGGACCTGTCGACGGACGACGTCGTACCGGCCACCGGCGACGGTGAGCACCGAGGCCTCGTCCCGGTGGCGGCGCAGCAGCGCACGGAGCCGGGCCAGCAGCTCCTCGACGTCGAACGGTTTCGCGAGGTAGTCCTCGGCTCCCGCGTCGAGCCCGGTCACCCGGTCGGTGGCGGTGCCCAGGGCCGACAGCACCAGGGTGGGGGTCCGCACTCCGCGACCGCGGAGCCGGTTGAGCAGGTCCAGTCCCTCGATCGCCGGCAGGCCGCGGTCGAGGACCACCAGGTCGTAGCTGCGGGTCAGCCCCAGATGCAGGCCCCGCTGGCCGTCCCTGGCGCGGTCGACGTGGTATCCGTCCTCGGTCAGCAGCTCCTCGAGCATGGCCGCGAGGTCGGGATCGTCCTCGACCAGCAACAGCCGGGTCGTCGCGGTCACCGGCACAGGATACGGACCGCGCCTGAGGGGAGCTCACACGGCAAACCACGCCCGGCCTAAGAAACCTCACAGTTTGGCCCGCCACCGTGAAGGAGTCGGAACCACAGATCGCAGGAGGACAGGGATGCGTCACCCGGACAGCCGCGACAGGGCCGTGGGGAGGGTACGGCGACTCCGCACCGGCCTGGTGGCCGGGGCGGCGGCCGGCTCGCTCGGGTTGGCTGTCGTGATCGGTCTGAGCGCGCCGGGACGAGCCGCGGCCACCAACCGCTCGACGAGCGTCTCGACCGGTACGACGCGCGACGACTCGGGCACCGTGGCCAGGCCGAACCGCACGACCACGAGGCACCATGCGAAGGGTCACCACTCCGTCACGCTGTCGACCGGGACGGGTCAGACCCAAGCCACCACGTCGGGGTCATGATGACCGCGGGAGTCACCGACTGGCACGTGTGGAGCACGACGGCTCGGCTGGTCATCACCGAACCGGCCCTGCTGGAGCGGGCGCGCGCCGAGGTCGAGGACGAGCTCGCCGAGATCGACGCGGTGGCGAGCCGGTTCCGGGAGGACTCCGAGCTGCGCCGACTCGTGCCCGGGCCGAACCGGGTCAGCCCTCGGCTTGCCGGGCTGCTCGCCGCGGCCGTCGAAGCGGCCGAGCGGTCCGACGGCGATGTCGACCCGACCGTCGGGGCCGCGATGCATCGGCTCGGCTACGACCGCGACATCGCCCTGATCACCGCCGGGACGGTCGCGTGTCCAGCCGTCGTACCGTCGGCGGGGTGGCGGCACCTGTGCCTCAGGGATGACGTGCTTTGGCTCCCCCGTGGCGTGGTCCTCGACCTGGGCGCCACCGCGAAGGCCGTCGCCGCAGACCGGGCGGTGGCCCGGGTCCGGGACCGACTGGACACCGGCGTGCTGGTGAGCATCGGCGGCGACATCGCCACGGCCGGTCCCGCCCCGGTGGGCGGCTGGCAGGTCCGCGTCCAGGACCTACCCACCGATCCCACGGAGCACGTCTCGGTCCCCGAGGGTGTCGCCCTCGCCACCTCGAGCACGCAGCGGCGCCGCTGGATGCGCGGTGGTCGGCGCATGCACCACATCGTCGACCCGCGCACGGGGGACTGTGCCCCCGAGATCTGGCGGAGCGTCACCGTCGCGGCGGCATCGTGTCTGGAGGCGAACACCGTCAGCACGGCGTCGGTGGTCCGCGGCGAGCGGGCTCTCGACTGGGTCGAGGGGCTGGGGTTGCCGGCCCGCTTCGTGACGGCCGAGGGCGGAGTGGTGACCACCACCGGCTGGCCGCAGGAGCGGGCGGCATGAGCGGGAACCTCGATCTAACGCTGTGGTACCTCGGGCGGGGCACGGGTGTGGTGGCCCTGCTGATGTTCACCCTCGCGATGGTGTTGGGCATCGTCACCCGCTCGGGGCGGTCGCCCCTCGGGATCGGCCGGTTCGGCGCGACCGATCTGCATCGCACCGCGAGCCTGGCGGGCACCGCGCTGCTGGTGGTGCACGTCGGCAGCCTGCTGTTCGATCCGTACGCCCAGCTTCGGCTCGTCGACCTCGCGGTCCCGTTCCTGGGCAGCTACCGGCCCCTCTACCTGGCTCTCGGCACGCTGGCTCTCGACGTGACTGCGGTCGTCGTGGTCAGCAGCCTGCTGCGCCGGCGGCTCGGTCCGCGCGTGTTCCGAGGCGTGCACTGGGCGGCGTACGCCCTGTGGCCGCTGGCGATGGTGCACGTGCTCGGCATCGGGACCGACATGTCAACGCTCTGGTTGCGCCTGCTTGCCGTGGTCTGCTCCGCCGCGGTTCTCGGGGCCGTCGGCTGGCGGCTCACCGAGAGGTACGCCGAGCGCGGCATCGCCCGGGTCGCTCGAAGGATCGCGTCATGACCATCACGGAGCGAGTGCCGCACGAGGTCGTCGTACCGTCCGGGGTGGCCCGGATGTTCGCTGCCGGGGGAGCCGAGCTCGGGGCGCACCGCGAGGCCTACGGACCGCTTCCGCACGTCGCCGACCTGGCCGAGCTCCTCCGGACCGCGGGGCTCGTCGGCAGGGGCGGTGCCGCCTTCCCGGCTCACCGAAAGCTCGAGGCGGTGAGACGGCACGGAGTCGGTGTCGTGGTCGCCAACGCGGTGGAAGGCGAACCCGCCAGCGGGAAGGACGCTGCCCTGTTGGCCTTCGCGCCCCACCTGGTGCTGGACGGCCTGGCCCTGGTGGCTCGGGCGGCCCGGGCCAGGACCGCCTACCTCGTCACGAGCCGTCCCGACCTGGTCGGCGGGCTTCGTGAGGCGGTGCGCACTCGAGGCGAGCCGGTGGAGCTCCGCCTCGTCGAGGGCGGCTTCGTGGCCGGCGAGGAGTCGGCGGTCGTGAACGCCCTCAACGGGCGTGCCGGGGTTCCGTCCGACCGGCTGACGCGTGTCTACGAACGCGGGGTGCGGGGGCGGCCGACGTTGGTCCACAACGTCGAGACGCTGGCCCAGATCGCGCTCGTCGGCCGGTTCGGTGCGCAGTGGTTCCGGTCGATGGGGCTGCCGGAGGAGCCGGGCACCTTCCTGGCGACCGTGTCCGGTGCGGTCGGCGAACCGGGTGTCTACGAGGTGCCGTTCGGGGTGTGCCTCGCCGACCTGCTCGCGAACGCCGGGGCGCTCCCGGCCCGCGCGGTCCTCGTCGGCGGGTATCACGGGGCCTGGGTCCCCGCGGAGGAGCTGGACGCGGTCCGGCTCTCGCGGCGGTCGCTGGCGCCGTACGACGCCTCGGTGGGCACGGGGGTCGTCCTGGTGCTCGGGCGGGACCGTTGCGGTCTGGATGAGAGCGCGCGCATCGCGGCGTACCTCTCCGGCCAGGTGGCCGGCCAGTGCGGACCGTGCATCAACGGGCTGCCGAGGATGGCCGACACGTTGGCCCGGCTGGCCCGCCGCGACCCCGATCCGCGACTGGTCGGTGAGGTGGAGCGGCTGCGCCGCCTCGCTCTCGGCCGCGGCGCCTGCACCCACCCGGACGGGACCGCCCGTCTGGTGGCCAGCGCGATGAGGGTCTTCGCCGATGAGGTCGCTCTCCACCAGCGGGGAGGCTGCGGTGTCGGTTGAGCTGCACATCGACTGGACCCGGTGCGACGGGCACGGGTCGTGCGCCGAGCTGCTCCCCGAGCTGCTCGGCCGTGACGACTGGGGCTACCCGGTCCCCTACGACTCGCTTCGGGTGCCCGGCGCGGTGCGCGAGCACGCCGAGCACGCCGTCGAGGTGTGCCCGGTCCTGGCGCTGAGCCTGGTCCGGCGTTGATCGGGAACATCGCGGGGGACCGGGCGTGTTCATCCGGTATGACACTGATAGGTGAGTACCGCCCGAGCACGCAGGGCTGGGTCCGTGACCAGGTCGAGCGGTTCGAGGCGTCCGCCGGCGCCGAGGCGAACGACATCCGTGGGATGCCGATCGTGGTCGTGACCTCTCGCGGCGCCAAGTCGGGCCGGCTGCGCAAGAACCCGGTGATGCGGGTCGAGCACGACGGGGAGTACGCCGTCGTCGCCTCGAAGGGTGGCGCACCTCGGCATCCCCAGTGGTTCCACAACCTCGTCGCCGATCCCGTCGTCGAGCTCCAGGACGGCCCCGAGCGGCACGAGTACGTCGCCCGGCTGGCCTCCGGTGAGGAACGGGCCGCCTGGTGGGGGCGCGCCGTCGCGGCGTACCCGGACTATGCGGCGTACCAGGAGAGGACCGAGCGGGAGATCCCGGTCTTCGTGCTGACCCGGAGCAGAACCCCCGACTGAACGGGGCAGAACCCCCAACTGAACGGGGTCGGTAGCCTGCAGGGCATGAGTGCGCTGGAGGGAGTCTCCGAGGGGTTCGACGCGGGTGCCTGGCGGGTGGTCGAGGGGTTCGAGGAGCTCACCGACCTGACCTACCACCGCGCGGTCGAGCACGGGACGGTGCGCGTCGCGTTCGACCGGCCGGAGGTCCGCAACGCGTTCCGCCCACACACCGTCGACGAGCTGCTTCGGGTGCTGGAGCACGCACGGATGAGCAGCGACGTCGGCTGCGTGCTGCTGACCGGCAACGGTCCGTCCCCCAAGGACGGCGGCCGGGCGTTCTGCTCGGGGGGCGACCAGCGGATCCGGGGCCGCGCGGGCTACCAGTACTCCGAGGGCGACACGGTTCAGACGGTCGACCCGGCCCGGCTCGGGCGGCTGCACATCCTCGAGTGCCAACGGCTGATCCGCTTCATGCCGAAGGTGGTGCTCTGCCTGGTCAACGGGTGGGCCGCTGGTGGCGGTCACTCGCTCCACGTGGTGTCGGACCTCACCGTGGCCTCGCGAGAGCATGCCCGCTTCAAGCAGACCGACGCAGACGTCGGATCGTTCGACGGCGGGTTCGGCTCGGCCTACCTGGCTCGCCAGGTCGGGCAGAAGTTCGCCCGCGAGATCTTCTTCCTCGGGCAGACCTATGGTGCCGAGGACGCAAATCGGATGGGCATGGTCAACCGGGTCGTGGACCATGCCGACCTCGAGCGGACCGGGCTGGAGTGGGGGGCCCTGATCAACGGCAAGTCGCCGACCGCGCAGCGGATGCTGAAGTACTCC
>JBOHDW010000148.1:0-7343 GCA_050700795.1 Nocardioidaceae bacterium
GTTGCGGATCTGCGGCGACCCCACGGTGCGGGAGGCGAGCGCCAGCCCGGGTAGGGCCGGGGCCAGCTCGTCGATCACCCGGGTGTAGCTCACCCCGGCACCGAGCCGGATCTCCTCACCGGCGGGCTCCCAGGTGGCCAGCTCGGGAACCCGGGTCAGGTCGAGCAGCGCCTCCGGCCGGTGTCGGTCGAAGTTGAGCTCGACCATCACGTCGGTGCCGCCCATGATCGGGACCGCTCCCGGATGCTCGGCACGCGCGCCGAGCGCGTCCTCGAGGGTGCTGGGGGACAGGAACTCCATCAGTCGCCACCTTCTCGCACCACGGTCACCTCGATCAGCCCGTAGGGCCGGTCGGTCACGTGGAACACCTCGCTTGGGTTGTCGAGCCCGAAGCGGCCCAGGTCGACGGCGATGTGGTGGATGTTCGGGGCGACCAGCTCGATCGAGTCGATCCGGGCGTGGGCCTCGATGACCGCCCTGCCCATCTCCCACAGGGACTGTTGCAGCGCGAGCGAGTGCACCTCGGCGAAGCGCTCGAGCAGGAGGCGTCGTACGTCGGCGTACTCCTCGTCCCAGTCGACGTCATGGGTGCCGTGATAACGCCACCGTGCCGTCAACGAGGTGGCCAGCACGCGGTCGTGGGTCTCGGGGAGGGTGGTGTACTCGTCGACCAGGAAGCCCGCGAACTCCGAGCCGGTCGACTTCAAGACGACCAGGTCACTGATGCCGCTGGTCACCCGGGCACCTTCGGCGTCGACGGTGACCTCCGTGGTCCGCACCTCCGGACCGGTGCGGGAGAACGCGTGGTCATGCTCCCGGCCGTTCACGACGATGCGTTCCCAGGCGTACTCGGTGATTCCCACCACCGCCGCCGACACGGGCTCGATGTCATCGACGAAATGGCGTGCGAGGGCCAGCCCGAACTCTTCCACGGCCCCGATGCCGACCTTCTTGGCGAAGGCGAACACGGTGTTCTTCTGGGTGTCCGTCGGGAGCACGTGTGCCTGGTCGCCCGCCAGATGGGCGGCGTCGAAGTCACCGGTCAGCGACGTCGTGACGTTCAGGTCACGCACCACGTGCCGGTCGGTGTCCCGGACGGTCCGGAACACCCGGGTCTCCGCCTTGCCGTAGTGGTTGGCTCCTAGCACCGCCCCCATCTCAGCTCCCTCGATAGGTCGTGTAGCCGAACGCGCCCAACAACAACGGCACGTGGTAGTGCCGCGCCCCCTCGACCACGAACGCGATCGTCACCTCGGGGAAGAAGGTGCTCCGGGCCGCGGTGTCGAACCTGAGCCGGTAGGTCCCGGGCTGGAGGCGCTGGGGACCGAGCTCGGTGACCCGGCCGTCCGCGTCGGTGGTCCCGGTGGCCAGCACGCCCTGTTCAGACTCGAGCACGACCGTGACGGCTTCGGCGGGGCTGCCCGTCGTCGTGTCGAGCACGTGCGTGGTCACCTGGCTCATTGGGCGACCTGCCGGAGACGGAGCAGCGCGATGTCGCGAAGGGCGGCCACCGTCTCGTCGCGCTCCGTGGCCGGGTCGTTGCCGAGCCTTCGCTCCAGCTCGGCCAGGATCTCGTCGCTGCTCCGTCCCGCGGCCCGGATCAGGAACACCCGGCCGAACCGGGCTTCGTAGCTCCGGTTGGCGTCTCGCAGGTGGTCGGCGTGCTCGGGCTGCACGCCCGACTGTTCGGACCGTGAGAGCCGTGCCTCGTCGTCGTCGGACCCGGGTCGCTCGCCGATCCGTGGGTGCCTGGTCAGCGCGGAGGCAAGCTCGGCGTCGGTGAGGTGCAGCGCCGCGTCGTGCGCGCGCTTCAGCACGGCCGCGGGGTCGTCGTACGGTCGGCCGGACACGACGTCGTCGACCCAGCGCGGGACCGCGAGGCAGGGGGCGACCAGCGCCCGCGCGGCGTCGACCGGCAGCGCGTTGAACTCGCGGATGTCCACGGTCCCACCCTAGGGGTCATCGGACCTTCGCGCTGTTGGCGCTCAGCTCGAGACCCGAGGTGTCGACCGCCACGAACGCGGAGGCGGGGATCGTCTTGAGCGCGGCGATCAGCGTGCCGGGCCAGTGCGCGTTGCGAGTGCCCTGGAAGTACCACGGTGAGCCGTTGTCGGCGAGGACCAGCCCGTAGGTCTTCATCGCCTTGATCACCACTCGCGCGTAGTGGCCGTAGCCGGCCGTGGAGAAGGACGCTCGTAGCCGGAACCGGGCGCCCATCGGCGGGTAGTTCAGGCTCGTTCTCGAACCCGCGTCGTGGCGGGCCGGCCAGAGGTGGTGGGTGCTGGTCAACGGGGTGGTGAACCGGATCGCGTGGTCCACCCGACCCGCCCTCACCTCGCTCCACCGCAGCAGCCCCGGAAGGATCGGGAGGCCGGCGGCGTCGGCCGATGTCCAGCCGTTCGGCCGCAGCTTGTTGCCCGACAGGGACCAGGTCGCGCCGGACCCGGCGTGCCAGACGCCCTTGACCTCCCGGGTGTTCCAGGTCTCGTAGAGACGGCAGGTGCTCTTGTCGACGATCACGGCGTGCCGGTCACCCGACGACGACCGGCCGCCCTCGATGCGGGTGTCGGCCCCGAGGGGGTAGCGAACCCGGTCGCTCTCTGCGGCGTACCGGAACCGGACCCGAACCTTGCGGTGGGAGCGGCCGACGACGGTGATCGGGATGCCGTAGTCGGGCCCGGCGCCGTACGACGGCCCGAAGTCGGGATGCAGGTCGACCCCCGTGGACATGTGGGAGAGCCAGGCCGCGCTCCGCTTGGCAACCGGGAGACCGGTGATGTCGGCGTGCCAGTAGTTGTCCGCCGGGAAGGCCGCGCAGGACGTGCCGGAGACGTGACTCACCGCGGGTGCCACACCGGCGGCGCTGCCGACACCGAGCGAGGTCGTCAGTACGACGAGCCCGGTGGCAAGGGTGCGGGACATGGCGGTGAGGCTAGGTCCTTCTCCGAACGGCCGCAATCCATGACCCAGACGGGCCATTCCCGGCGGGTCGGCGTCATGAGGGCGGCCCTGCTCTGTTCCTCTGGTACGAGAACAAATGGGAGATGAGACTCGTGACGATTCCGACCCTCAAGATCGAGGCGGTCCACACGTGCATGTGTGGACAGCAGCTCGACACGGCGGTGCCGTCGCACTGCCCGCGCTGCGGCCGCACCCTGCGCTGACGTTTCGCTAGGGTTGGCCCCGTGGCGGGGCCGGGCGAACAGGTGGCATCGGGCCGCGGGATCCTGACGGTTCCCAACGTGGTCAGCATGGTCCGGCTCGCCGGCGTACCGCTCTTCCTGTGGCTGATCCTGGTTCCCAAGGCGAACGACTGGGCCCTGGTCGTGCTGGCCCTCTCCGGCGTCAGCGACTATCTCGACGGCTACCTGGCCCGCCGCCTCCACCAGACCTCCCGACTCGGCGCCCTGCTCGACCCGATCGCGGACCGGCTCTACATCTTGTCCACCGTGGTCGGACTCGCGGTGCGCGGCATCATCCCGTGGTGGCTGGCCGTGCTGCTGCCGCTCCGCGACGTGCTGCTCTGGGGACTCGTGCCGTTCCTGCGCAGGCGCGGCCGCAGCGCCCTCCCGGTCCATTTCCTGGGCAAGGCGGCGACGGCGAGCCTGCTCTACGCCTTCCCGCTCCTGCTCCTGGGGGACGGCAGCGGCACCATCTCGACGCTGGCAAGGGTCTTCGGCTGGGCCTTCGCGATCTGGGGGACCGGGCTCTACTGGTGGGCCGGGCTCCTCTACGCCTGGCAGGTGCGCAGGCTCTTGGCCGACCACGACCCCAGGGCAACGGCGCTCGATGGCGGCTGACCCGGAGGGTGGCGCACCGTCGGCGGCGACGATGGGGCTGCTCAACTACCTCACGGCCACGTCGCTGGACGAGGACTACGCGCACGTCGCGGCTCGCAACGGTGCCTCAGGCACGTCGGCACCGGCCACCCGTGGCCGGATGGGGTTGGTCGTCCTCGCCGCCTTCGGGATCCTGATCGCGACGGCTGGAGTGCAGACCGCTCGCAACTCCGGCCAGGCCACGGCCAGTCACGACCAGCTGGTCAGGCAGGTCAACGAGCGAAAGTCCGTGCTCGACTCCGAGCAGGCGTTGGTCACCCAGCTGAAGGCCCGGGTCTCGAGCCTTCAGCAGGCCAACCGTGCCGCGACGGCCGCGAGCAACAGCATCGGGTCCAGGCTCACCGAGCTCGGCGTCTCGAGCGGCGGTGTGCCGGTCCGGGGACCGGGTGTGCGCGTGGTGGTGGCGGACGCCCCGGGTGACGGGGCGGGGCAGCAGGTGCTCGACAAGGATCTGCAGACGCTGGTCAACGGCCTCTGGCAGGTGGGGGCCGAGGCGATCGCCATCAACGGACAGCGGCTCACCTCCTTGACGTCGATCCGCACGGCCGGCGAGGCCATCACCGTCAACTACCGTTCGCTCGACGAGCCGTATGTCGTCCAGGCGGTCGGCAACAAGAACCAGATGCCGGCCGCCTTCCTCGACACGGCCGCGGGGCAGACGTGGGCGGCCCTCAGGGCCGACTATGGTTTGCAGTTCGAGATCAGCCCCGAGGACTCCATGACGCTGCCCGCGGAGAAGCCGCTCACCCTGCACGTGGCCAGGGCCCAGGGAGCGACGTCGTGATCGCCGTGGTCGGACTGCTCATCGGGGTGATCCTCGGGCTCGTGCTGCGGCCCCAGGTGCCGATCGGGCTGCAGCCCTACCTGCCGATCGCTGTCGTGGCCGCCCTCGACGCAGTCTTCGGCGCGCTGCGTGCGTTCCTCGACGGCATCTTCGACGACAAGGTCTTCGTGATCTCGTTCATCAGCAACGTGCTGATCGCGGCGCTGATCGTCTACCTCGGTGACAAGCTCGGGGTCGGTGGTCAGCTGTCCACCGGGGTCATCGTGGTGCTGGGGATCCGGATCTTCTCCAACGTCGCAGCGATCCGGAGGCATATCTTCCATGCCTGAGCCGACCAGCGGTCAGGCCCGCCTCCTCAAGGGGCTGGTCGGCCGGCCGTCACGCGGACAGCTGATCGCGGCCGGGCTGCTCGCGGTCCTCGGGTTCGGCGCCGTCGTCCAGGTGCGCTCCAACGAGACCAACGACTCCTACGTCGGCGCTCGGCAGGGCGACCTGGTCTCGTTGATCAACAACCTCTCGCTCGCCACCCAGCGGACCGAGTCGCAGATCACCCAGCTGCAGCGGACGAGGGAGGCGCTGCAGAGCGACACCCGGTCCAAGCAGACCGCGATGGCGAGGGCCAACCAGCAGATCGTCGAGCTCGGGATCCTGGCGGGCACCGTCTCCGCCACCGGACCGGGGGTCCGCATCGTCGTGACGGACCCGAAGCAGGCGATCGGGACCGACCAGCTGCTCAACGGCATCGAGGAGCTGCGGGACGCGGGTGCCGAGGCGATGGAGGTCAACGACCGGGTTCGACTCGTGGCCCAGAGCTGGGTGCGAGACGACCCACAAGGGGGGGTGCTCATCGACGGGGTGCACCTCTCGCCGCCGTACGTCATCGATGCGATCGGTGACTCCCACACGTTGGCCACCGCGGTGAAGTTCAACGGTGGCTTCGCCAGCGAGGTCACCGACCAGGGCGGCACGTTCCAGGTGCGGTCGCTGGCCCAGGTCGAGGTGACCAGCGTGGTGAAGCCCAAGACGCCGCTGTACGCCGTACCGGCACAGAAGCGATAGCCTGCCTCCGCCGTTCGACTAAGGAGAACCGCCGTGTACCCAGACGACCTGAAGTACACCGCCGAACACGAGTGGGTCCGCCCCGGAGCCTCGGTTCGCGTCGGCATCACCGACTACGCGCAAGACGCCCTTGGCGACATCGTCTATGTGTCGCTGCCGACGGTGGGGAGCACGGTCGAGGCCGGAAGCGCCGTGGGTGAGCTCGAGTCGACGAAGTCGGTCAGTGACCTCTACGCCCCGATCTCCGGCACCGTCACCGCCGTCAACGAGGGGCTCGACTCGGGACCGGAGCTGGTCAACTCCGACCCGTACGGCGACGGGTGGCTCTTCGAGATCGAGCCGGCCGACCCCGCGACCGTGGACGCGCTGATGGACGCGCAGACGTACCAGGCCTCACTGTCCGCCTGATAGGTTCGGAAACGTTCAACCTCGACTGCCGGTTGAGGGTTCTGGACCGAGCCCCGGGAGGCGCCGATGCCGTACTGCACCGAGTGCGGGCACCTGAACTCCGACGACGCGCGCTTCTGTTCGCAGTGCGGGACGCCGCTGGCACCGGCCGCCGAGGTGCCCAGTGACGTGACGGCCACCATGACCTTCGGAGGACCGACGAAGGAGGGGGACCATCCGGCGGAGCGCGCGCTGGCCGATGCCGACGCCGCGGCCGTCGATGCGCTGCCGTCGGGCAGTGCCCTGCTCGTCGTACAGCGCGGGCCCAGCGCCGGCAGCAGGTTCCTGCTCGATACGGACGTCACCTCCGCGGGTCGCCATCCGGACAGCGAGATCTTCCTCGACGACGTGACCGTCTCCCGCCGGCACGCGGAGTTCCGGCGCGGTCCCCACGGCTATCGGGTCGCCGACGTGGGCAGCCTGAACGGCACCTACGTCAACCGTGACCGCATCGACGAGGTCGAGCTCCAAGAGGGCGACGAGGTGCAGATCGGGAAGTACCGGCTCGTGTACTTCGCGAGCCGTTCGGGGGCGGGTACCCAGCAGTGAGCCCCTCCACCCGCGCGCCCGGCGCTGCGTCCCGGGCGCGGCTGAGCATCGGTGAGGTGCTCGAGGAGCTCAGCGTGGACTTCCCCGGACTCCAGATCTCCAAGATCCGTTTCCTGGAAGCGGAAGGGCTGGTCGAGCCGGAGCGCACGCCGTCGGGGTACCGCAAGTTCCGGCGCACCGACGTCGAGCGGCTTCGCTACGTGCTCACCGCCCAGCGGGAGCACTACCTACCTCTGCGGGTGATCCGCGAGCACCTCGACGCGATGGACCGGGGCCTCGAGCCGCCCGCCCCGGTCAGCGGGCCCCAGGTTCCGCGGCTGGCCCTGGCCGGGGACGGGTACCCCTCCCCGGAGAACTTCCTGGCCGAGCCCGGTGAGCTCCGCCTTTCCCGGCGCGAGCTGGTTGCGAGCGCGGGGATCGACGACGCGCTGCTCGAACAGCTCGAGGGGTTCGGCCTGGTCAAGACTCGACCGGGTCGGGCGCCGTACGACGCGGATGCGCTGGCGATCGCCAGGACGGTCAGCGAGCTGGCCGCGTTCGGCATCGAGCCGCGCCACCTGCGGGCCTTCAAGACCGCCGCGGACCGCGAGGTCGGGCTCGTCGAGCAGGTGGTTGCGCCGTTGCGACACAGCCGGGAGGCGGGCGCCGAGGGGAGGGCCGAGGAG
>JBOHDW010000149.1:0-4143 GCA_050700795.1 Nocardioidaceae bacterium
CCGGAGACGTTCACAAGATCGCGATGTCCCTGCCGGACGTCGAGTTAGGCACGTCGTGGGGGGACCTTCCAACCTACAAGGTGAACGGCAAGGGGTTTCTGATGCACCGGCGGCCGCACAAGACCGCGACCGACCCGGCAACCGGCGAGATGTACGACGACCTGTTGATCATCACGGTCCCGAACGAGGCCGAGAAGCTGGCCCTCGTCGAGGACGACCGGCTGCCCTTCTTCACCGTTCCGCATTTCAACGGCTACAACGCGGTCCTGGTCCGGCAGTCGAGGCTCGGGGAGATCGACCGCGACGAGTTCGCGGAGGTCATCACCGAGGCCTGGGCGACCAAGGCACCCAAGAAGCTGGTCCGGGAGCTGCGGGCCCAACATTCAAGCCGGGTCGACCGGGGTTAGCCCAACAGTCAAGCCGGGTCGACCGGTCTCCGCGTTGCTTTCAAGCCGGGTCGACGGGGTGGTGGTGGTGTTCGGCGTCCTCGCGGGCGCGCTGCGCCTCGAACGCGGCGGTCATCCGCTTCGCCCGGAGCTCGACCCGGGCCGCGAACCGCTGCCGCTGTCCTCGGAGCAGGAACACCGACGCGATCGCGGACAGCACCGCAGCAACCAGGATCGGCCAGGCCACCGGGAGCTTGTCGGAGCCGGTGACCAGCACGTAGACCCCCGCCACCACGGCGTACGACGCCACGAAGATGCCCAACCGAGCGCCGGTGTACGCCCAGAACTCCCGCATGCGGCCCAGCCTACTTTCCGGCGTACGAGTGCATGCTTCCGCCGCCGAAGAAGAAGTTGATCCCGACGAAGTTCCACAGCAGGGTCGCGAAGCCGATCAGCGCGATCACCGCGGCGAGCCGACCCCGCCAACCGGCCGTGGCCCGCGCATGCAGGTAGGACGCGTAGACCACCCACGTGATGAACGCCCAGATCTCCTTGGGGTCCCAGTTCCAGTACGAACCCCAGGCGTACTCGGCCCAGATCGGGCCCGCCACCAGGGCCGCGAACGTCCAGATCGGGAACGAGAACGCGTGCACCCGGTAGGCGACCCGGTCGAGCACGCGCAGCTCGGGGAGCCGATCGAGATAGCCGCCGACGCGAAGCGTGCCCTTGGTCACCGCCCGGTCCTTGATCAGGAAGAGGGCCGACGTCATCGCCCCGATGGCGAAGCCGCCCGACGCGACCATCGCGGCCGTCACGTGGATCGCCAGCCAGTAGGAGTGAAGTGCCGGCACCAACGGGCCGGCCGGCTCGTAGAGCAGCAGGTTGTCGAGCATCAGGACCACCACCAGGAAGGCGGTGACGATCAAACCCATCCACCGCAGGTGATAGCGGTGCATGAGCAGCAGGTACATCAGCGAGACACCCAAGGTGGCGGCCAAGGTGAACTCGTACATGTTGCCCCAGGGCACCCGGATCGGGTCCGAGGCGAGGCCGCGCGTGACCACACCCGACAGGTGCAACGCGCAGGCGAGGACCGTCAGGGCGACCCCGATGCGGCCGTACCTGTCGATCTCGAGGGCCCGGCCGGTGTCCTTCGCCGGTGCGGCTGGCGGCGGTGGGCCATCGGCGCCCCCGCCGACGCGAGCCTCGACCGGCACGGAAGCCCGCCCCGAAACCGGCACAGAAGTCCGCTCGGAGATCGGGACAGCAACCGGAACAGAGATCGGGACAGCAACCGAGAGCCGCCGGGCGAACGCCCACTCGGCCAGGTGCGCCAGGAACGCGAGCACGTAGACGATCGAGGCGAACATGATCGCGTGCTCGCTGAAGGAGCCGAACTGCGCCGTGCTCACACCTGACCCTCCTGTCGCGGGGACCGCTGCACCAGCCGCTCAAGATCCTCGAGCTCGCCGGCCAACGGGGAGCCGTCGCCGGCGGAGCTGCGGTCGAGCCCAGCGAGTTCGACCACCGTACGCCCGTCGCGACGCGTCGCCCGCACCCAGGCCCGCCGGGGCCGGATGAACAGCGAGCCGAGCAGCCCCAGGATGGCCACGAGTACGCCGCCGAGCGCGATCGCCTTGCCCGGGCTGTTCGAGACCTGCAGCTTCACCCACCGGTCGACCCGGTCGAACCGGATGGTCCCGGCGCCGTTGGGCAGCCGAACGGTCTGACCGGGTGCCAGCTTGATCGTCAGCGTCGGCCCGAGCCGGTTCGGGTCCTTGCTCGGGAACCCCTCGAGGTGAGCCTTGTCGAGGGCGTACACGTTCTGGGTCGGCCCCGAGTCCATGCCGAGGTTCCCGTGGTACGGCGTCAGCGACAGCACCGGGTCCAACGTGTCGGGGAACTGGGAGAACGGCCCGCGCGCCATCGAGAAGCCGTACGTCGGCAGGAA
Source organism: Nocardioidaceae bacterium (assembly GCA_050700795.1). Classification (GTDB taxonomy): domain Bacteria; phylum Actinomycetota; class Actinomycetes; order Propionibacteriales; family Nocardioidaceae; genus JBOHDW01. The sequence goes on from JBOHDW010000149.1 coordinate 2,338, forward strand.
CATCCCCTCGAAACCGAGCTGCTGGGGGCCCGCGTCGGGCGCCTTGATCACGCCGAGTGAGGCGAACGTGGTGTCTTGGGGAAGGAAGACGACCGGGCCCTGGTAGGCGATGTGGCCGTCGCCGCCCCGGACGGTGACGACCGGCGCGTAGCCGTGCCCGACGAGGAAGACGTTGACGCCATGAAGGTTCAGCGGATGGTTCACCGAGAGGGCGTAGTCGTGCGCCGCGCCTCCCGGGTGGTCGGTGTAGGCCAGGTCGGCGGAGAACGACGTCGGCTGGCCGAGCGCCGGCCCGCTGGTCAGCCACTTCACGTGGAACGCCCTCACGGTGATGCTGAGCGGCGCCAGCTGGTCGGGCTTGAACAGCGACCCGGGGACGAACTCGTCGTACTGGGTCAAGGAGTTGGAGAACCCCTGGCCGACCACCGTGATCACGCCGCCCTTGTAGCCGAACAGCTGGCCCACGGCGAAGCCGACGAGCACCACCAGCACCGACACGTGGAACAGCAGGTTGCCTGCCTCGCGGAGGTAGCCCCGCTCCGCGGCCACCGAGTCGCCTTGCGTGTCGACCCGGTAGCGACGTCGCTTCAGCACCGCCGCCGCGCGGGCGAGCACCTCGGACGGGTCGGCGTCGGTGTCGAACGTTCGGGAGACCGGCAGCCGGGTCAGGTTGCGCGGCGTGCGGGGCGGCCGGGCCCGCACCCCCCGCCAGTAGATCCGCAGCCGGGGGACCACGCAGCCGATCAAAGACACCATCAGCAGGATGTAGATCGCGCTGAACCACGGTGAGTTGTAGACCGAGAAGAGGCCGAACTTCTCGTAGATCGGTGCGAGGGTCGGGTGGTCCTGCTGCCAGTTGGCCACCGTGACCGAGTCGAGGTTCGACTGCGGTACGACGGAGCCGGGGACCGCCGCGAGCGCGAGCAGGAAGAGCAGCACCAACGCCGTACGCATCGAGGTGAGCTGCCGCCACGCCCAGCGGCCCAGCTCGAGGGGGGCCAGGGCCGGCGGGCTCGACGGGGGCGCCGGTGGGGCGCTCGCGGCACCTCCGGCACCGGTTTGGAGGAGCTCGCTCATACCGCCGCCGTGAAGCCCGGCATCCAGCTGCGCAGGTCGGCGACCCACTGGTCCCAGAGGCCGGTCACGAGGAGCAGCCCGAGCACGATCAGCATCAGGCCGCCGACCCTGGTGACCCAGACCTGGTGCCGGCGTACCCAGCGGATGGCGCCGAGCATGCGGCGGTACATCAGCCCGGCCAGGATGAACGGCAAGCCGAGCCCGAACGAGTACGCCGCGCTGAGCACCGCCCCGCGCGTCGCGGTGCCCTCGTGCAGGGCGAGCGCCTCGACCGCCGACAGGGTCGGTCCCACACAGGGGGTCCAGCCGATCGCGAACAGCACCCCGAGCATCGGCGCCGCGGCCAGCCCCACCGCCGGCACCCGGTGGATGCGCACGTCGCGCTGCAGCAACGGGATCGCCCCCAAGAAGGCCAACCCGACCACGATCGTGAGGGCACCGAGCACGATGCTGATCTGCCGCTGGTAGATGATCAGCCAGGCGCCGAGCGACCCGGCCACCCCGCCCAGCACCACGAAGACGCAGGTGAAGCCGAGCACGAACAAGAAGCTCCCGAGCACCATCCGGCCGCGCCGTGCGTTCTCGAGGTCCGCGCCGGAGAGCCCGGTCGCATAGGAGAGGTACCCCGGCAGGAGCGGTACGACGCACGGAGAGAGGAACGACACCAGGCCGGCGGCCGCCGCGACCGGAAGGGCCAGCAGCAACGAGCCCGTCAGGACGGTGCTCTGG
>JBOHDW010000150.1:0-4853 GCA_050700795.1 Nocardioidaceae bacterium
GTGTGGCAGACGCCGCAGGCCTGGACCCGGACCACCGCTTCACCCGGACCCGGGTCCGGGAGCCGGATCGTCTCGATCGACACCGGCGCGCCCTTCGCGTGCGCGACGACCCCGCGGACCTCCTGCATGGAACCCTCCTCGGCCGAACCAATGGACACGCTGACCCGTGGGAACGCTACGGGGTCACCGGGCGAACAGCCACCACAGGGCACCGCCGTAGCAGAGCAGCAACGGCGCGCCGAGCCAACGCGGGAAGGTGCCCGAGCGGTACCCCGCGAACAGGACCAGAGGCAGCACGGCCGTCGCGATGCCGACCAGCGCCGCGGGACTGCGCTGCCCGAGGACCAAGGGGTTGACCACGCCGGCAAGCCCCAACGACACCGTCGCGTTGTAGGCGACCGCCCCCACCGCCCCGGCGACCACCACCTCGGTCAGGCCACGCCGTCGGGCCGCCCACACCAGGGCCACCATCTCGGCACTGGTGGCCAGCGCCAGCACGGTCAACCCGATCACCGACTCGTCGGCATGCAACGCGGTCACCAGCCCTTCGGCCCCGCGCACGGCGAGCAGCCCACCGGCGACCATGCCGAGGAGGCCGAGGAGCACCAGGAGCAGCGGGCGGCCGCTGTCCTGGACGACCGGTGGCTCGTCGAGATCGACCTCGGCCATCTCCCCGATCACGGGCGGGGTGCGCTCGCGGTACCAGACCCAGCCGACCCCGGCGGCGTACACCACGACCAGGAGCAGCCCCTCCCCGCGGCTGAGCACCCCGTTCCACAGCAGTACGACGGCCAGCGCACCCACCGCGACCGCCGCACCGGCGTACTCGAGGACCCGACGGGTGACCGGGAGCGGACACACCAGCGCCGCCAGGCCGATCGACAGGGTCAAGATCACCAGGTTCGCCCCCAGCGCGTCACCGGCCGCGAGCGCCGGATGCGCCTGACCGGCGGCGACCATGGTGGTGATCGCCTCCTCGGGCTCCGCCCCCGCGAGGAGCACGGCGAGGGCGAGCACCGAGACTCCGAGGCGAGCGGCCGCTCCGGTGACGTTCTCGGCGAACGCTTCGGCACCGACGGTCAGCAGCGCCGCACCGAGGACGAGGGCGACGACCGCGAGCACCATCCGGCCATCCTCGCCGATGCCTAACCGCCATCGCGGGCACCGGCCGTGCAACCCGCCGCGCCCGATCCGCGTCTTGGTTGTGTCCAAGGAGGAAGGTGGGGTGCATCGATGCAGGCGGCGGTCGACTCGGGGGTGAGGGAGCAGATGGCGACCAGGAGCTCCAGGGACTCTCGCGACGCGGAGTTCTCGGCGTACATGGCCGCTCGTCAGCCCAGCCTGATGCGCACGGCGTACCTGCTGACCGGCAACCGGCACGAGGCCGAGGAGCTGGTGCAGATGGCGCTGGCGAAGCTCTACCTGTCCTGGGACAAGGTCCAGCGGCGTGAGCTGGTCGACGGCTACGTTCGCCGGATCCTGATCAACGAGCACCACTCACTGTGGCGACGCGCCTGGAAGCGCCGGGAGCACCCGACCGACGAGCTGCCCGACCACGACGGCGTCATGGACACCCACGACGAGGGGGTGGGCGGCGCGCTCTGGGAGTTCGTCCAGACGCTGCCGGCCCGGCAACGGGCGGTCGTCGTGCTGAAGTTCTACGAGGAGCTGAGCGACGCCGAGGTGGCCCGGACGCTCGGGATCTCGACGGGCACCGTGAAGTCCCAGTCCAGCCGCGCCCTGTCCGCGCTTCGCGCACGCATCCACGAGAACCCACTGCTGAGCACCGAACGAGAGGAGGGGCGATGAGCCGCGACGAAAACGAGAAGGAGCTCCTCCAGCGAGCGCTGCGGGATCGCTCACACACGGTCGACGGTGCCGGCGTCGGGTTCGACGACGTGCTTCGCAGCGCCCGCGGCATCCGCCGTCGCCGCCGGATCGTCACCGGCGCGGCCGGCCTGGCGGTGGTCGCGGTCGTCGTACCGTTCGGGATCAGCCTGGCCGGCTCCAATGAGGCCGCACCGCTTCCGGCCGCCTCGAACGGCCCGACACCCTCAAGCCAGGTCTCGCACACGACCACGAGCCCCTCGCCGACGACTGCCCCGTCGACGGCCACCGCAGCCACGACCCACACCCTCGACGTCGCCGGTGCTACGCAGGGAGCCGCGCCGACGATCAGCTATGCGGACGGCACCACGATCCACTCGTACGACGGTCAGACGGTCACGATGCCGAACGCGTTCACCGGCTTCATGGAGTGGCGTGGCGACTGGCTGCTGCGCGGCCAGGAGTCGACATCGCTGCTGGATGCGAACTCGTTGCAGACCATCGACTCGACCGGTCGGGTCCTCAAGACCCAACCGACGTGGGGTCAGTTCTGGAAGAGCCCCGACGGCGTCGAGCGGGCCTGGTCGGTGGCCGGCGCAGCGGGGAAGGACGGGACGATCCTCAGCGGACCCGACAACACGATGGGTGAGGGTGGTCCGAGCCGGGCCTCCACACCTCCCGAAGCGTCGGTCAGCGTCGTCGGGATGGCGGCCGGCGCCCTGATCTATGAGCTCTCCCCCCCTGGCTCCGAGACCCAGGTGTGGGGGGTCGAGGACCAGACCGGTGCCGCGATCCGGCTGCCCATCTCCGGCAAGACCCCGGTCGACGCGACCCTAGCCCACGGGGGGCTGATCGCGCTGAACGACCAGAACCGGAGCTGCACCTCGATGGTCATGGGGCTGGCCGCGACCCAGCTGTGGAGCAGCTGCGACTACACGTCGGTGAGCTTCTCGCCGAGCGGCAGCTACCTGCTCGCCGAGCCGTCCTCGTCGACCAGCTCGATGGTGGGTGAGTTCGACCTGCTCGATGCGCGGACCGGGGCGCCGGTGGGGAGCTACCGGCTCTCCGGGACCGCAACCTTCACCGACATCGCCTGGGAGAACGATGACAGTCACCTGCTGATCAGCGTTTACGACCATGGCGAGTGGACGATGGACCGGGTCTCCGTCGGTGGGTCGATCGAGCGGGCGCTCGGTCCGGTGGCCGGCACCCCCCGGTCCGACGGTCCGTGGGTCTTCGAGGCGATCCCGAACCGCTGACCAGGACGTCTCGGGGGTCAGGCCCCAAGCAGCGGAGAAGCGGGAGTTACCCCGTGGGCTGGGTTCGCTTTCCCGGTGCAGTTGGTCTCGCCTCGCGTGCTGCGGAACGGTACGGCTGCCCGGGGCAGGTTCTGCCGCCACACCGTTCCACAGCTCGTCGCCCGCGCCGACCGGCCGGGTTCGGCGGCGACCCAGCCGGGCGCCGTACCCGCGTCCCTTCCTCGCTGCCTTTCATCCCCCGCCGGACGCGGCCAGGAGGGTCCACCCGTGCACGGGTCGGGTGAGATGCAGCAGGAAGAAGGCGCGGGCACGCCGTTGGCCCGGTTCGCCTTCCCGGTGCGGACGGTCTCGCTTCGCGTGCTGTGGAACAGTACGGCTGCCCGGGCCCCGCGTTCGGCAGCCGCACCGTTCCACAGCTGGTCAACCGGCCCAATTCGGCCCGATCTGGCTGGGCAACCAAGCACAGCCCCCGTTACGCACCCAATCGGCCCGATCCACCCGCGCAACTCAGCACAGCCCCCGTTACGCAGGTCGGAGGCCCGGCTCGCGAAGGACGCCGACAGCGGAACCGCAGCAGCGGCGCCGACCCCAGCCGGCGCCGTACCTCCGCCCCTTCCTTGATGCCTTTCATCCCCACCCGGCGGCCAGTCCGGACGGTCCCCTTCGCGTGCCACGGAACGGTACGGCTGCCCTGGACCGAGTTCTACAGCAGCACCGTTTCACAGCTGGAAACCCGGACCGATTCGGTCACGGCTGGCCGACGGCGAGGGGGAGTCCGGAGTCCGCGGGGAAGTCGAGCTGCGACGGTTGCCGGCCACGGGTCACGTATTCCGCGCCCAGGGCGGCGACCATCGCGCCGTTGTCGGTGCACAGTCCGGGCCGCGGCACCCGGACCCGGAGACCGTGGGCCGAGGCTCGCTCCTCCAGCAAGACCCGCAACCGCGAGTTCGCCGCGACCCCGCCCCCGATCAGGATGTCCCCGATCCCCTGGTCGATGGCCGCGTCGACGGTCTTGCGCGTGAGCACGTCGCAGACCGCCTCCTGGAAGGACGCCGCAACGTCGGCGACCGGTACCTCCTCACCGGTGCGTTCGCGGGCCTCCACCCACCGGGCGACGGCGGTCTTGAGGCCCGAGAACGAGAAGTCGAAGCGGTGCCGTTCGAGGTCGCGCCTGGAGCTGAGCCCGCGCGGGAAGTCGATCGCGACCGCCGATCCGGAGCCCGCCGACCGGTCGATGTACGGGCCACCCGGGAAAGGCAGGCCGAGCAGCCGGGCGACCTTGTCGAAGGCCTCCCCCGCCGCGTCGTCGATCGTCGCGCCGAGCGCAGTGATGCGTCCGGTGATGTCGGTGACCCGGATCAGGGAGGAGTGGCCACCGGAGACCAGCAGCGCGAGACACGGCTCGGGGAGGGGCCCGTGCTCGAGCTGGTCGACGGCCACGTGCGCGGCCAGATGGTTGACGCCGTAGATCGGCTTCGCCAGGCCGACCGCGAGCGCCTTCGCCGCGGCGACCCCGACCAGCAGCGCACCGGCCAGCCCGGGTCCGGCGGTGACGGCGATCGCGTCCACGTCCGACAGGGCGACACCCGCGTCCTCGCAGGCCCGCTCGATCGTCGGAACCATCGCCTCGAGGTGCGCACGCGACGCGACCTCGGGTACGACGCCGCCGAACCGGGAATGCTGCTCGACACTCGACGCCACCGCATCGGCCAGCAACGTGTGCCCTCGCACGAGCCCGACCCCGGTCTCGTCGCAGGACGTCTCGAT
>JBOHDW010000151.1:0-2238 GCA_050700795.1 Nocardioidaceae bacterium
GGCCAGGGTCTCGCGAGGTGACGCTCGCTGGATCACTGGGCCCTTCGGCTCCTGCTGGGACGCAGGTTCTTGCGGTGCGGCGGCCGCACCTGCCTCAACGCGGTCAGGAACCTGTCGGCCCAGTGGCCGACGTCGTGCTCGGCGACGGTCTTGCGCATCGCCCGCATCCGACGCGCCAGCTCCCGGGGCTCCGCCTCGACCGCGCGGATCAGGGCGTCCTTCATCCCGTTGATGTCATAGGGGTTGACCAGGTACGCCTGCCGAAGCTCGGCGGCCGCACCGGCGAACTCGGACAGCACCAAGGCACCGGCCTCGTCGTACCGGCAGGTGACGTACTCCTTGGCGACCAGGTTCATGCCGTCCCGAAGCGGCGTCACCATCATCACGTCGGCGCAGCGGAACAGGGCGGCCATCTCCGTCCGGGGGTACGACGCATGCAGATAGCTCACCGCCGGCCGGCCGATCCGGCTGAGATCCCCGTTGATCCGCCCCACCAGCCGGTCGATGTCGTCGCGGAGGAGGCGGTACTGCTCCACACGTTCACGAGACGGCGTGGCCACTTGAACGAAGACCGTGTCCTCGATCGACAGGCGCCCATCCGCGACGGTCTCCGCGAACGCCCGGAGGCGCGAGAAGATCCCCTTCGTGTAGTCGAGCCGGTCGACTCCGAGGATCAGGTTTCTCGGGTTGCCCAGCTGCTCGCGGATCTGCTTCGCGCGGGCCTCGACCTCCGGAGTCCGGGCAAGGGCCTCGAGCCCTCGGGCGTCGATCGAGATCGGGAAGGCACCCGCCTGCACCATCCGCCCGTCTGGCAGGTAGACGAGCTCGCGGTGCGTCTTGTGACCGACCCGCTCACGCACCAGTCGGACGAAGTTCTGCGCGCCGCCCGGGCGCTGGAACCCGACCAGATCCGCACCCAGCAACCCCTCGAGGAGCTGCCGGCGCCAGGGCAGCTGCTGGAACAGCTCGGTCGGGGGGAACGGGATGTGCAGGAAGAAGCCGATCCGCAGATCGGGTCGCAGCGCGCGCAGCATCGCCGGCACCAGCTGGAGCTGGTAGTCGTGCACCCAGACCATCGCATCGGGGGCGGCCACCTCGGCGGCCCGGTCGGCGAACCGCTGGTTCACCCGGACGTAGGCGTCCCACCACTCGCGGTGGAACTCCGGTTTGGCCACCAGGTCGTGGTAGAGCGGCCAGAGGGTGCCGTTGGAGAAGCCTTCGTAGAACTCGACGATCTCGCGGGCGCTCAGCCGGATCGGGATCAGCGACAGGCCGTCCTCGACGAAGGGCTCGATGTCGTCGTCGGGCCCCCCGGGCCAGCCCACCCAGGCCCCGTCGTTGGCGCGCATCACCGGCTCGAGCGCGGTGACCAGCCCGCCGGGGGACTGCCGCCAGGTCTCGGTGCCGTCCTCGAGCGTGACCCGGTCGACCGGGAGCCGGTTGGCCACGATCACCAGGTCCGCCCGGCGCCTTGGTACGGGGGAGGTCTTCACGTTCTCCGACCCTATGTCTACCGATGGCGGACTGGGTAGGCCACTCCGACGTCGGCGCGGATCCGGTCCAGCAGTGCGAGCTGGGCGACCGTCTCATCCAGCGGAACGAGGGGGCTCTCGGTCTCCCCGTTGCGCAGGCAACGGACCACCTCGATGGCCTCGTTGGCGAGCCCGGTCCCGACCAGTGGCTCGGACAACGTCTCGGTGTGGCCCTCGGAGACCCAGCTGACGGTGGTCGGGTGGTGGAACGGGGCGGGTACGTCGATCCGGCCCCGGTCGGTGGCGATGCTCGCGGTGCGCGGAGAGGCCGCCGTCATCGTGGTGGTGAGCGCGGCCACCGCGCCGGAGGGGTAGCCCAGCGCGAGTGCCACGTCGAGGTCGACGCCCTGGTCCGACAGGGTCGCCGTCGCGGTCACCCGGTCCGGCTCGCCGAGGAAGAGGTGCGCGAAGGTCAGCACGTAGACGCCCATGTCGAGCAGTGCACCGCCGCCCAGCTCGGGGTTGAGCAGCCGGTCGCTCGGCGCTGCCTCGACCCGCCAGCCCAGGTCGGCGCGGACCTGCCGGAGCTCGCCCAGAGCACCGCTCCCGGCGAGCTGCTGAAGGCGGCGCACCATGGGGATGCAGCGCATCCACATCGCCTCCATGAGGAACAGATTGCGCCCGCGGGCCTCGTCGACGAGTCCGCGACCGGCGGCCGCGTCGAGGGTGAGCGCCTTCTCGCACAGCACCGGCTTGCCGGCCTCGA
>JBOHDW010000152.1:0-4343 GCA_050700795.1 Nocardioidaceae bacterium
GCATGGCTCCTCGTGGGGGTCGGTACGACGACGCCGCCATTGTCCCAGCCGCGACCCTAGGAACTCCCTTCAGGTCGTTGCCCGCCCGGCCGTCATCTCATCCCCCACAGCTTCAGGCCGCACGGCAGGCGCTGGTGGAACGACCCGCCCCGGGTCCGGTAGTAGACCACGCACCCCGTGAGCAGGCGGTGCACCGGCCCGACCATGCGCAGCTGCACCAGGGCGTAGCGCCGGCTGACCCCGCCAGGAGCCAGCACGATCGGCACGCCGGCGTAGTTGCGGTAGTGGCGTACGTCGAACCGCGGCAACGCTCCCCCGAGGTTGGCGGTGGACAGCCTGCCACCGGTCTCGGCGGCGTCGAGCACCACGAAGCGCTGGATCACGACGTTGCTCGGCACCCGGTCCACGGCGAAGCCCACCACCGTGACCGGAGCGGTGGAGGCGTTGCCCAGCCACGGGAAGGCATACAGGAAGATCCGGTTCGCCGGCGGGCGAGCCGGGGTCACCACCACCCCGGCCGAGCCACCTCCGCCCAGCGCGTCGCCCAACCCGCCGTCGGGCCGGGCCGGGGCCGGGCAGCCGACCGCACAGCCAAACGGCAGGGTCGAGGTGGGCAGCGCGCCCGCGAGAAGGGCCCCGAGCAGCGCCCCGACGAGGAGCCCGACCAGAAGTCCGACGACGAGCACCGCGACCGCACTGCCCGGACTGCCCCGCACGAACCGGGCGGCCGAACGGTGCCACCCCGACCGACCCGGCGGCTCACCAGTTGTAGAGCACACCGGGGTTCTTCCCGAGGATCGACGACCGGGCACACCAGGTCCAGTGCGGTCGGCTCCGCTTTCCCCCGGCCTTCCACACCTGGGCGTGGCCGTGGCCCCACGTCGTGAAGGCCCGGATGCCGACCCCGAAGGCCGAGGCCGCGCCACCGATGGTCACCGAGGTGCCCGAGGAGATCGTCCAGCCGTCGTGAGCCTTGTTCGCGGTGCGGAACCTCGGGTTCGACCTCTTGAACGCCGCGTGCCCGTCCTTGTAGAGCACCGACCCTCCCCACCGGTACGCGTGTCTCGTCTTGGGATCCAGCCGCCAGCCGCGCGCGACGATTCTCAGCCCGTGTTGCGTGCCCGAACGGCACCGCTGCTCGCCGCGCTGCCACAGATAGCGGATCGGGATCTGGAAGAGCCGCGAGACCCGGGGGCCGAGGGCGCCCACCGAGAGGGTGGCGCTGATGGTGTTGGTCTGCTGGGTGTACCCCGAGAGCTGGAAACCGCCGCCGCCGACGCTCAGCTCCATCCCGACCCCCGCCGACGCGGTCTGGGAGTAGGCGATCGAGCCCCTGGCGTCCCAGTAGGCGTGCTCCGAGGCGACCGACGTCCAGTAGATGTGCGACTTCGTCGTCCGGAACTGCCACGGGAAGCACCAGTTGTCGGCCGGCACGGCGCGCGCGGCGGCCGCGGCCCCGGCCGGCGAGGTCGGCGGAGTCGTCGGGGCGAGGACCAGGGTCGCCGGGCCGGTGGAGTAGCCGCTCAATCCCACCGGCACGGCCCGGCCACCAGAGGTCGCTGCGGCCCCGACCGGGACCGCCATCGCGCGCATCGCGGTGAACGACACCCCGTCAGAGGTCCCGCTGGCCGAGGCGGTGAGGTTCAGCACCCCGTCGTTGCGTTCGGTGACGGCCTCGACGGCGGCCGGCAGCTCAGCGGGCAGCCGGACCGACCACCGACCCCGGGCATCGGTGGTCGCCCTGCCGAGCGGTGCGGCCGTGGCGGCAGCCTGCGAGAGGGGGACGGTGTCCAACGCCTGCAGGGTCACGGTCAGCCCGGGCACCGGATCACCGACCTGGTTGACCACCCGCCCAGAGACCGCCGGAGCCCTGACCGTGCGGTCGGCCTGCGCCGCAGGCGGCGCTGTCGGAGGGCCTCCCGATGCATCCACGAACGACGTACTGGACACGAAGACCAACCCCGACATCGCCAGCGCTCCGGAGAGGACGCCAACACCCGAGACAGCGAACACCGCACACCCCCTGATCGCCGCCGTGGACGTGGTCGTCCCGGCACCCCTCGGGCCGGTCACGACGGCTGTGTTTCCTCAAGGGTCGTCGTTTCGAGCACGCGGCTCGCCTGGTGGTGTCGAGCCGGTGGAGAACTCGCCGAATCGGGTGGTGTTCGCCGAAACCGGCCGGGTGCTACAGGCCGACGCTGCCCTGCATGATCCCGCCGTCGACGAAGAGGGTGGTCGCGGTGAGGTAGCCGCCACGGTCGGAGGCGACGAAGACCACCGCGTCCGCGATCTCCTCCGGCTTGGCGACCCGGCCCAGGGGGATCGCGGCGTCGAGCGCCTTCAGCTTGTCCGGGTCGGCGGTGGTCGCGGCGTTGATCGGGGTGTCGACCGCCCCCGGCCCGATCCCGACCATCCGGATCCCGTGCGCGCCGAGCTCGACGCCGGCGGTGCGGGTGAGCATCCGCATCCCGCCCTTGGAGACGCAGTACGGCGTGTTCCCGGGCATCGGCCAGTCCTCGTGGACGGAGGAGACGTTCACGATCACCCCGCCACCGCCCTGCGCGAGGAACTGCTTGGCGGCCAGCTGGGCACCGAAGAACGCGCTCTTGAGGTTGACCGCGAGCACCTTGTCGAAGTCGGCCTCGGTGCTTTCCAGCAACGAGGTCCGGGTCTCGATGCCGGCGTTGTTGACCAGCACGTCCAACCGGCCGTACTCCGCAACCGCCGCGTCCACCAACCGCTGCACGTCGGCGACCTTCGACACGTCCGCGTCGACGCCGATCGCCTGGCCACCCGCCTTCGTGATCTGGTCGTCGAGTCGCTCGGTCGCATCGGGGTTGGCCACGAAGTCGATCACCACGTTGGCCCCCTCGCGGCCGGCGGCGAGCGCGATGGCCGCGCCGATGCCGCTGTTGCCGCCGGTGACGATGACGGTCTTGCCCTTCAACAGCATGGCTCCTCCTGGGGTCAGTTCTCCGGGTCCGGCGTCGGCCGGCAGATCAGGTGCGCAACCAGCGCCGTCCAGCCGGTCTGGTGCGAGGCACCGAGGCCGACGCCGGTGTCGCCGTGGAAGTACTCGCTGAACGTCGGGTACGGCGCCCACAGCGCTCCACTTCCATGGTCGCGCGGGTCGCTCGGCCGGCGTCCATCGGGTCCCGGGCGGAACAGCCTCACCAACCGGCGCTCGAGCTCGTCGGCCACCTCGACGAGACCGACCCTGTTGCCGGAACCGGTCGGCAGCTCGACCGTCAGCGCCGCTCCGGCACCGCGACCGTAGGTCCGCAACGCGTCGGCGAGCAGCACGTTGACCGGGAACCACACCGGCCCACGCCAGTTGGAGTTCCCGCCGAACAAGCCCGACGTCGCCTCCCCCGGGTCGTACCGGGTGCCCATCCTCATCCCGTCCACCTCGGTGCTGAACCCATCCCGGTACGCCGCCGACAGCGACCGCACGCCGTACGGCGACAGGAACTCAGCCTCGTCGAGCATCCGGGCCAACAGCCGCTCGTAGCGGGCGGGCTCGATCAGCGCGAGCGTGTGGTGCTTGCCGTCCGCACCGACGGAGGTGATCAGCGCATCGGTCTCCTCCGGCCGGTGCTTCTTCAGCCAGGCCAACCGACCGGTGAAGTCGGGCAGCGCGGTGCTCACCCACTCCGGCGAGGCCGCGACCGCCAGCATGGGAAGCAGCCCGACCAGCGACCGGACCGGGAGGTCGACGCTGCCGCCGCCCGGCCCGACCAGGGCGTCGTAGAAGAAGCCGTCCCGCTCGTCCCACAAGGAGACGCCGTGCGTGCCCAGGTCCTCCATGGCGTCCGCGATCGAGAAGAACCGCTCGAGGAAGGTGGTGGCGAGGTAGTCCCACGCATTGTCGGTGCGCGCGAGCTCCTGGGCGATCCGCAGCATCGACAGGCAGAAGAACGCGACCCAGCTGGTCGCGTCGGACTGCTCCAGCCGCCAGCCGGGGGGAACGTCGCGGGAGCGGTCGAAAAGGCTGATGTTGTCCATGCCGAGGAAGCCGCCCTCGAACAGGTTCGACCCGTCGGCGTCCTTGCGGTTGACCCACCAGGCGAAGTTCAACAGCAGCTTGCCGAACACCCGCTCGAGGAAGGCATGGTCCCCGCCCCCGTCGACCATGAAGACGTGCCAGGCCGCCCACGCGTGCACCGGTGGGTTCACGTCGGAGAACGACCACTCGTACGCCGGCAGCTGGCCGTCGGGGTGCTGGGCCCACTCCCGACACATCAGCAGCAGCTGTTGCTTCGCGAAGGCCGGGTCGACGTGCGCGAGGGTGATGCAGTGGAACGCCAGGTCCCAGGAGGCGAACCAGGGGTACTCCCACTTGT
>JBOHDW010000153.1:0-8549 GCA_050700795.1 Nocardioidaceae bacterium
CGCCTCGACGAACTCGCGCTCGCGCACGGACAACACCTGACCGCGCATGATCCTGGCCATCGACGCCCAGCTGAAGAAGCCGATGACCAGGATCGTGATCGACAGGCTGGGCCCGGTCAGGGAGACCAGGGCGATCGCCACGAGCAGGAACGGCACCGACAGGGTGATGTCGATCAGCCGGGCCAGCACCATGTCGACGATGCCGCCGAGGAAGCCGGCCAGCATGCCGGCCACCACGCCGACCGAGATGGTGAGCAGGGTCGCGATCACGCCCACGCCGAGGGAGACCCGGGCGCCGTACGCGACCCGGACGAGGACGTCTCGCCCCAGGTCGTCGGTGCCGAAGCGGAACACGTGGCTCGGGGGTCTCGGCAACCCGTCCGGAGTCAGCCCGATGTGGTGGTACTGCACGTTCGGCGGGTGCCCGGTCAGGTGGGCGAAGACCGGGGCGAAGATCGCGATGAGGGCCATCAGCACGATGACCGCGAGCGAGATCATCGCCACCTTGTCCCGTCGGAGCCGGCGCCAGGCGAGCTCCCACGGACCACGACCGACGATCGTCGCCGTGGCCGGGACGACCGTCTGTTCCTCGGCGACCGCCTCGGTGAGCTCGGTCATGGCCGGCTCCCCTCGTGCGAGTCGATCCCGACAACGGTGTCGTCGATCTCGGGACGCGCACTGCTGAGGTCCTCGCCGAGGCGCAAGGGGTGCAGGCACGCCGCGCGGTGTCCCGCGTCGTCGTCGAGCACGGGGACCAACTCCGGGACCCGCTCGACACAGTCGGCCTGCGCCTTCGGACACCGGGGGTGGAAGCGGCAGCCGCTCGGCGGGTTGATCGGCGAGGGCAGGTCGCCGGACAGGACCACGCGCTCCCTGCTGTCGGCGGTGTCGGGGTCGGCGGGGGGGAGCGCGGACAGGAGGGCCCGCGTGTAGGGGTGCCGGCTGTTCTCGAAGATCTCCTCGGCGGGGGAGGTCTCCACGATCGTGCCGAGGTACATCACCGCGATGCGGTCGCTGACGTGCCGGACGACCGACAGGTCGTGCGAGATGAACAGGTAGGTCAGGCCGAACTCGGACTGCAGGTCGGTCAGCAGGTTGATCACCTGCGCCTGGATCGAGACGTCCAGCGCCGACACCGGCTCGTCACAGACGATCAGCTTCGGCTTGAGCGCCAGCGCACGGGCCACGCCGATGCGCTGACGCTGTCCGCCGGAGAAGTCGGCCGGGAAGCGGTTGTAGTGCTCGGGGTTGAGCCCGACGAGCTCCATCAGCTCCTGGACCCGCCTCCTGCGGCCGGCGCCATCCTCCAAGTGGTGGATCGTGAACGCGTCGCCGATGATCGAGCCGACCCGCCGCCGCGGGTTCAGCGAGCCGTAGGGGTCCTGGAAGATCATCTGCACCTCGCGGCGTACCGGCCGGAGCCGGCGGCGCGAGAGGCTGCTGATGTCGGTGCCGTCGAAGGTCACCGTCCCCGACGTCAGGTCGTAGAGCCGGGCCAGGCATCGGGCGAGTGTCGACTTCCCGCAGCCGGTCTCCCCGACCAGGCCGAGTGTCTCGCCGGGCAGGATCTCCAAGGACACGCCGTCGACGGCCCGCAGCTGGTCGTGGCCCCGACCGACGAAGTTGTTGCGGCGGACCGGGAAGTGCTTGTGCACGTCGCGGGCCACGAGCAGCGGTTCGGTCATGAGACCCCCACCACGGGCAGCTGTTCGCGGAGCCGGACACGTTCGGTCAGGTCGTGGGAGAGCCAGCAGGCCGACACGTGCCCGGCCACGGCGCCGACCGGGGTGAGCGGCGGGACGTCGGTGGTGCACTGGTCGAAGGCGTACGGACACCGAGGGTGGAACGGGCATCCCGTGGGCGGGTTGATCAGGCTCGGTGGGGTGCCGAGGATCGGGGTGAGCCGCTCACGGCCGGCGGTCGTGCTGGGCAGGGAGTGGAACAGCCCTTCGGTGTACGGGTGATGGTGGTGGTAGAACGTCTCCCTCCTGGGCGCGTGCTCCATCACCGAGCCGGCGTACATGACCACGACGTCATCGGCCATCTCGGCCACCACCCCGAGGTCGTGGGTGATCAGCACGATCGCGGTGCCGAACTCCTCCTGGAGCCGGCGCATCACCGTGAGCACCTGCGCCTGCACGGTGACGTCGAGCGCGGTCGTCGGCTCGTCGGCGATCAGCAGGTCGGGCTGGAGCGCCATCGCCATCGCGATCATCACGCGCTGGCGCATGCCGCCGGAGAACTGGTGCGGATAGTCGTCGATCCGCTCGACCGCCCGCGGGATCCCGACGAGCCCCAGGAGCTCGATCGAGCGGCGCCTGGCCTTGCGCCGGCTCGAGGACCTGTCGTGGGCCAGGATCATCTCGGAGATCTGCCAGCCCACCCGGTACGCCGGGTGCAGGCTGGTGAGCGGGTCCTGGAAGATCATCCCGATGCGGGCGCCCCGGATGTCGCGCAGCTGGCGGTCGTCCGCGCCGATCAGGTTGATGCCGTCGAACCGCGCGGTGCCCGCGACCCGAGCACCGCGGGTGAGCCCGGTGAGCGTCTGTGTGGCGACGCTCTTCCCGCTTCCGGACTCACCCACGATCCCCAGGGTCTTGCCGCGCTCCACCTCGAAGGACACCCCGCGAACGGCCTGGACGAGACCGTCGTCGGTGCGAAAGGACACATGCAGGTCCTCAACCTCGAGGAGAGCCACTGCCGGTCAGCCTCCTTGGACGCCCTTGGACAACCAGACGTTCGACGGGTCGAACTGCTGGAGGGCTGGGACGTAGATGGCGTTGTGCACCTGCGACGCGTGGTAGTTCGCCTGGCGAGGGTTCGTCAGGGGGAAGAACGCCGCATCGGCCATCACTTGGTGATCCGCCTGGTTCCAGAGCGTCCCGGCCTGGGCCTCGTCGGTGGCGACCGACGCCTGCTGGATCAAGGAGTTGGTCTTCGGGTCGTTGTAGAACCCGAAGTTGCTCCCGATCGGCGGGTACGACGGCTTGCCGCTGAACAGCGGGCCGAAGAAGGACAACGCCGCGTTGCCGTACCAGTCGGCACCCCAGCCCGCCAGGGACATGTCCCACACTCCGCTCGAGGCCGCGGTGGGCACCTCGAGGTACTTCGTGTAGAAGTCCGCGTCGGGAGACGGCACGCCGACGATCTTGATGCCGACCTTCGACAGGTCCTGCTGCACCGTCTGGAAGGCCTTGGAGCTGCCCTCACTCGCGTTGCGGTACAGGAACTTCAAGGTCAGACCGTGCGGGTAGCCGGCCTGGGTCAGCAGCTGCTTGGCCTTGGCCTGGTTGAAGGCATACAGGTTGAAGTTGGTCGACCCCTCGATGTTCGAGGGCAGCACGTGCGTCAGCGGCGGGTTCAGGGTGGGTCCGCCGAGGACCTGCAGGATGTTCGACCGGTTGATCGCGTACTCCAGAGCCTGCCGGACCTTGAGCTTCTTCATCGCACCCTGCTCGTTGGGAGACACGGTGTTGAACACGATGTAGGGGTTGGTCGACGCGGTGACGCCGAGGCTCAGGTTCGGGTCCTTCTGCGCGATCAGCGACGGGAGGGTCGTGGGCGGCGGCGCCTGGTCGAACTCCATGTCCGCGCTCGCGGTACCGGTCTGCAGCTGCTGCTGGATCGAGTCCTGGCTGACCGTCTCGTTGACGATGACCTTGTCGACGTACGCCTTCCGGATGGGGTCGGTCGACGCCTTCCAGGCGGAGTTGCGGGTGAAGGTGATCTGCTTGGTGGGGGTCCACGAAGCCACCTGGTAGGGGCCGTCGGAGACCTCGTGCTGGCCGAGCGCGGTGCTCGCCGGGAGGTACTTCAGCACCTCGACGGGTGCGGGGGAGAAGGCCGGCATGGTGAGCTCGTCGACGAAGTACGTCGCCGGCTGGTTCAGGTGGAAGACGACCGTGGTCTGGTTCTTGGCGACCACACCGGGCAGCGACGTGTCGTTGATGTACTTCGCGATCGCGGCCGGAGTCTGCTGCACCTTGGCGAAGCCGGCGCAGAACGTCTGGTAGCCCTTGATCAGGGTCGCGAAGTCCGGGGTGCCGCCGAACGGCTGCACCGGGTTGCAGGTGCGCTTGACGCCGCGGACCTCGTCGGCGGCGGTGACCTGGCGGGCCGGCGTGGTGTTCCACATCGCGCCCTTCCGGATCGTGACCGTGTAGGTCTTGCCGTCCTTGCTGACGCCACCGTTGGCCGTGGTCGGCACCTGGGTGGCGAGGTCGGGGACGGCCGTGGTGGTCTGGCCCTTGACCGCCGGGTAGGTGAACAGCTGCCGGCTCCACAGCCGGAGCGCGAGGTAACCGACCGAGTAGTAGGAGATGTTCGGGTCCATGTAGTCGACGTCCCCGGCGCCGAGCATGTTGAGAGTGCCACCGCGGACCGCGGCACCGGTCGATCCGGACCCGCCCCCCGATCCGCTTCCCGAGCCGCCACCGCAGGCGGCGGTCATCAGCACGGTGGCAGCACAGACGGTGGTCAGGCGTGCCAGCCGGCGTCGTTTCTCACTCATGAGGGTCCTCCTTGGCGACCAACGTGGTGGGAGAGGTTGTCGCCGGCCGGGTCGGTCGGCGACTGCACGCTAGGTCCGGCCCGGACGGTCCTCAACGGATGTGACACCCCGAGCGCCCCGACGTCACGAGACCGCAACACCGGCGACGCCAATGTGACGGTCCCGTGTCGGAACGTCACATCCGGTGCCTCCGGGGTCACCCCTCGGGGGACCGGGACATACTGGAAAAGTGACCCGGTCCGTGCTGTTGGTCGAGGATGACCCGCGGGTTCGACGCGTGCTCCACCTGGCGCTGCGCGACGAGGGGTACGTCGTCACGGAGGCGGCCACCGGTGAAGAGGGGCTGGACAAGCTCGACGCCGAGCACCCCGATGTCGTGCTGCTCGACCTGATGCTGCCCGACACCGACGGCTTCACCGTCTGCCGGCGGATCAGGCGCGACCGCGACGTACCGGTGATCATCGTGACCGCCCGCAGCGACAGCCACGACGTGGTGGCCGGCCTCGAGGCCGGCGCCGACGACTACGTGACCAAGCCGCTGGTCGCCAAGGAGCTGTCGGCGCGGATCCGGGCCCTGCTCCGGCGAGTGGAGCCGGGGAACGGTCACGGACCGCGCAGGGTGACTGCCGGTGACCTCGACATCGCGATCGACGACGGACTGGTGAGGCGCGGGGCCGAGTCCCTTGAGCTGACCCGGACCGAGTTCAAGCTGCTCGCGGAGCTCGCGCTCGCCGAGGGGGTGTGCAGTCGTGAGCACCTGCTGGACCGGGTATGGGGCTATGGCTACTTCGGGGACAGCCGGATCGTCGACGTGCACGTTCGGAGGTTGCGCACCAAGATCGAGCACGACCCGGCCAACCCGAAGCTCGTGGTGACCGCGCGGGGGCTCGGCTACCGCCTGGTGCACTGACCCGTGGCGCTCGACTCCCGCCTCCGCTCCGGGCTGCGCCTTCGCGACCGGGTGGCGATCGGGTTCGCCCTGATGGCGCTGATGCTGTCGGTGCTGGTCGCCGTCCTCGTGTGGCTGCTCGCCTCGCACTACCTCAACGAGCAAAGCCGGCTGTCCTCGAGGGCGCAGACCCAGGACAACGCGGCCCTGTTGCGGGCTCGGATCGACGAGGGCGAGCCGCCCAGCATCGCCCTGGTCGACAGCCTGAGGTACTCACCCGGGACCGCGTCGATCCTGGTCTTCGGCGGTCACAGCTATCCGAACCTGGAGGCACAGGCCCTCGACCTGCCCGGTGACCTTCCGTGGCACCTGGGCAGCGCCACCGTGGACAGCCGGAGCGTGCAGGTGGCTGGCACTCGCTACCTCGAGGTCGGGGCGAGCCTCGGCCGGCCCTCGAGGTCGTACTACGAGCTGCAGCCGCTGGCCGATCTGGACCGGACCCTGACCCGGACCTGGATGCTGCTTGCGGCCGCCGCCGTGCTGACCTCTCTGGTCGGCGCAGGGGTGGGCCGCCTGGCCAGCCGGCGGCTGCTTCAGCCGCTGACCGACGTGACGGCGGCCGCCGCGGCGATCGCGCACGGCGACCTCTCTGCCCGGATCAGCCCCGGACGCGACCCGGACCTGGTCCGGCTGGCGGAGTCGTTCAACCGCACCGCCGGCGACCTCGAGCACCGGGTCCAGGCCGATGCCCGGTTCGCCGCGGACGTGAGCCACGAGCTGCGCACGCCACTGACCACGATGCTCAACTCGCTGGCGCTGCTCCAGAACCGGCGAGCTCGCCTTCCGGCCGAGCTGAACGAACCGCTCGACCTCCTCCAGGAGGATCTGCACCGGTTCCGCAAGCTGGTGGTCGACCTGCTGGACATCTCGCGTGCCGACGAGGGGTTCGACGACCGGGATCGCGAGTCGGTGGTCATCGCCGACCTGGTCCGGCGCGCCGCCGACGGCGCGGCCGGCCGGAGGGTGACCCTGGTCGACGACTCGGCGGCCGAGCTGGTGATGATGGCCGACAAGCGCCGGCTCGAGCGGGTCGTCGGGAACCTGGTGGAGAACGCCGACACGCACGGCCACCGCTGCACGGGCGTCAACCTCTCCGCCGCCAACGGAACGGTCCGACTCGAGGTGAGCGACGACGGACCCGGCGTACCCGAGGCGCAGCGCAGTCGGGTCTTCGAGCGGTTCGCCCGGAACGGCTCTTCCGGCGGGTCCGGTGTCGGCCTCGGGTTGGCGATCGTCGCACGGCACGTGCGGTACCTCGGTGGCGAGGTCGAGGTCGACGAGGCCCCCGGCGGCGGGGCCCGCTTCGTCGTCCGGCTGCCCGTCGACTGAGCCTCGGTCCGGTCACTGGTTTGGCCCGCCGGTTTGGCCCGACCGGGCCCGATCTGGGAGCATGGTGGCGGAGGGGAGTACTCCCCAGCGGCGACGTCGTCATCACGGCCCGGTAGGGCCCGGCGTCGCGGTCGCCCGTCGCGGGCGGCGGAAGAGACCTCCGGATGTCGGTGTGCGACCCGAGCTCCTCCGGAGGAACCATGGAAGTGTCCGCCACGGTCTGGTGGGTCACGCTCGTCGTGACCACGGCGATCCTGCTCTTCGACGTGATCGTGATCGGGCGTCGGCCGCACGAGCCCTCGACGCGCGAGGTCGGCGTCGCACTGGCGGTGTACGTCGGGCTGGCGATCGTCTTCGGTGCCGGGGTCTGGCACTTCGCGGGACAGACCTACGGGACCGAGTTCTACGCCGGGTGGCTCACCGAGTACTCCTTGTCGATCGACAACCTGTTCATCTTCCTGGTGATCCTGGGCCGGTTCGCCGTACCCCGTGAGCTCCAGCAGAGCGCCCTGCTGGTGGGCATCGTGCTGGCCCTGGTGATGCGTGGCGTCTTCATCGGCCTGGGCGCGGCCGCGATCAACCATTTCGCGTGGGTCTTCTACCTGTTCGGGGTGTTCCTGGTCTACACCGCGGCCAGGCTCGCCTTCTCCGGGGCGTCCGACGACAACGACTACACCAAACCGCGCTTGGTCCGCTGGGCCGAGCGGGTGCTGCCGACGAGCGGGGAGTACCAGGGCAGCAAGGTCTGGGTGAAGGTGAACGGGCGCCGGCTGTTCACGCCGATGCTGATGGTGATCGTCGCGCTCGGGGCGACCGACCTGCTGTTCGCGCTCGACTCGATCCCCGCGATCTACGGGCTCACCAAGGAGCCGTACCTGGTGCTTACCGCGAACATCTTCGCGTTGATGGGGCTGCGCCAGCTCTACTTCCTCATCGGCGGTCTGCTCCGCCGGCTGGTGTTCCTGAACTACGGGCTGGCGTTCCTGCTCGGCTTCATCGGCGTGAAGCTGGTGCTGCACGCGCTGCACGAGAACTCGCTGCCCTTCGTCAATGGCGGCGCCGGGGTGAGCTGGGCGCCCGATCTCCCGATCTCGGTGTCGCTCGGGGTGATCGTGGTGACCCTGGTCGTCACTACCGCCGCCAGCCTGTTGGCGAGCCGTCGGGCGGCGGGCGACTGATCCGGCCCGCCGAGACCAGCATCGCCTGGCGCTCCGGGCTCATCGGCCGCTCCTCGACGGCCCTGCCCTCGGGCGCGTGCAGCATGGCCCGCGCGCCGTCGTTCCCCACGGCCGAGGTGGCGAACCCGACGTGGTGGACGGGGTGGCCGGGACGGGCGAAGAAGTAGAGGTCGCCGGGGCGCACCTCGTCGAGGGGAACCCGCGCAAGCTCACTCCAGCCGGCCTGGTCGGCCGCGTCGCGGGGGACCAGGAGCCGCCGGGCGCGGAAGGCCAGATGCACCAGGCCCGAGCAGTCGACGCCCCAGCCGCTCGTGCCGCCCCAGAGGTAGCGCAGCCCCAGGAAGCCGCGGGCGGAGCCGAGCACGTCCTGGGGAGTGAAGGTGGCCGGCTCCTGCTTGTGGGCGAGCGCGACGTCGGCCCCGGCCAGCCGTCCGCTCCGACCTCCGGGCAGGTGAACCGTGACCTCGCTCGGGGAGGCGGACTCGACCCAGAGCACGGTTGCCAGGGAGACCGACATCGTGCCCCGGTCCGTGGTGAGCACCGCGACCCGGGTCAGCACGCTCGCACTCGGCCCGTTGGTGAG
>JBOHDW010000154.1:0-3584 GCA_050700795.1 Nocardioidaceae bacterium
AGCCGCTGCGCCTCGAGCAGCTTGCCTTGCCTCTCGAAGAAGGCGAGCTGCTCGTCGAGCTCGGTCTCGATGCCCGAGATCGCCCGCTCCATGCGCTCCTGCCCGGCCACGTAGTGCGACGCCGGGAAGACGTAGAGCTCCTTGTCCTCGGTGACCACCTCACCGGTCACCGGGTGCAGCGTCATCAGCCGTTCGATCTGGTCGCCGAAGAACTCGACCCGCACGGCGTGCTCCTCGTACATCGGGAAGACCTCGAGGGTGTCGCCGCGGACCCGGAACGTGCCGCGGGTGAAGCTGAGGTCGTTGCGGGCGTACTGCATCTCGACGAGCCGGCGGAGCATCCGGTCGCGGTCGTGCTCCTCGCCGACGCGCAGTCGCACCGCGCGGTCGACGTACTCCTGGGGGGTGCCGAGGCCGTAGATGCACGAGACGGTGGCGACCACGATCACGTCGCGCCGGGTCAACAGGGAGTTGGTCGCCGAGTGGCGGAGCCGCTCGACCTCGTCGTTGATCGAGGAGTCCTTCTCGATGTAGGTGTCGGTCTGTGGGACGTAGGCCTCGGGCTGGAAGTAGTCGTAGTAGGAGACGAAGTACTCGACGGCGTTGTCGGGCATCAGCTGGCGCAGCTCGTTGGCGAACTGGGCCGCCAGGGTCTTGTTCGGCTGCATCACCAAGGTCGGTCGCTGCAGTCGCTCGACCGCCCAGGCGATCGTCGCGGTCTTGCCGGTGCCCGTCGCACCCAGCAGCACGACGTCCTGCTCCCCGGCCCCGATCCGCCGCTCGATGTCGTCGATCGCGGTCGGCTGGTCGCCCGAGGGGACGTAGTCGGAGACGACCTGGAAGGGCGCGACCTTGCGCTGAAGATCGGTGACGGGCCTCATGTCCAAGAGCCTACGACCGGCTGGGGACAGTCCGGGCCGACGGCTACGCTGCCGACATGGGCACCGAGGCCAAGGGCTATCTGGAGACCAGGGGCACGGGCAGCGCCGCCGCCGCTCCCGACGTGGCGGTGGTCAGCCTCGGGCTCAGCTGTCCGGGCCCGACCGTGGCCGTCGCGCTGACCGGCCTGGCGAGCAGCTCCGACCGGCTGCTCCAGAGCCTGGCGGAGCGCGAGGTCGGCGCCTCCGACGTCCAGTCGACCCGGGCCTCGTTGGACCAGGAGTGGGATCACGAGGGTCACCGGGTGACCGGCTTCTCTGCGAGCCAGACCTTCGCGGTCCGGTTGCACGATGTCGGCTCGGTGGGCGACCTGGTCGGCGCCGCGGCCGGTGCCGCCGGAGACGCCTTCCGGCTGCACGGCCTGAGCTGGCAGTTCGCGGACGCCGAACCGCTGCTGGCCCTCGCCCGCGAGGCGGCGTTCCGCGATGCCGAGGCCAAGGCCCGCCAGTACGCCGACCTGGCCGGCCGCGGGCTCGGTCCGGTGCTCAGGGTCCGCGAGAGCGGTGGCGCGTTCGCCCCTCGGCAGCTGCGCTCGATGGTCGCCGGGGCGTCGGTGGAGATGGCCCCCGGCGAGTCCGAGCTCACCGCGAGCGTGACCGTGCGCTGGCGGCTCACCTGAGTGCCCCGCCGCGTCGATAGATTGGTCCGCGTGAGCCCGCGTCGTACTCGGGTGCCGGTCGGCGGCACCGTCCGCACCCTGCGCCGCGGACTGCTGTGGTTCTTCGGGCTCCAGGTGATGCTCGCGCTCGCCCTGACGCTCGTCGACTCCTACCGGCGACGTGGCAAGAAGCCGAAGCCGTTCCCGGCCACCGCCCCCGCGGATGTCGCCATCGGGGAAGGCACGGTGACGACCTACACCTTCGGGCGCGACCTGTACGACGCCATGCTGGTCGCGATCGCGGGCGCCGAGCGGCAGGTGCTCTTCGAGACCTACTTGTGGAAGGGCGACGAGGTCGGTGAGCGCTTCAAGAAGGCGCTCAGCGAGGCCGCCGGTCGTGGGGTGGAGGTCTACGCGATCTACGACGCGTTCGGGAACCTCGTGGTGCGGCCCCAGTTCAAGCGGTTCGGGCCGCGCCTGCGGGTGCTCGCCTACCCGGTCTACAACGCCGGCTGGCGCGTCTTCGACCTCCGCCGCTACGGGCGCGACCACCGCAAGCTGCTGGTCGTCGACGACGAGGTCGCGTTCGTCGGCGGCTACAACATCGGCACGCCGTACGCGACGGAGTGGCGCGACACCCACGTGCGCATAACCGGGCCAGGGGTCTGGGACCTCAAGCGGGCGTTCGCCGACTTCTGGAACCTGAACCGTCGACGCCGCGACGGCTCGAGGCCGCTGCTCCTCGAGACCGCGGCCGACTGGGAGCCCCGGATCCGGGTGCACCGCAACGTCCCGCGGCTGTGGATGTTCCCGATCCGGGCGATGTACATCGAGGCGATCATGCGGGCCTCCAAGCGGATCTGGCTCACCCACGCCTACTTCATCCCCGACGCCGACATGGTCGAGGCGCTGCTGGCCGCGGCCGACCGTGGCGTCGACGTCCGCCTGCTCGTCCCGGCCGTGTCCAACCACGTCGTGGCGGACTGGCTGTCCCGGGGGTACTACGGCGAGCTGCTCGACGGCGGCGTGCGGATCTTCCGCTACCAGTCGATGATGCACGCGAAGACCGCCACCGTCGACGGCCGCTGGGCGACGGTCGGTACGGCGAACATCGACCGGCTCTCGATGACCGGGAACTACGAGATCAATGTGGAGTTCATCGACCCGGCCATCGCGGCGGAGATGGAGCGGATCTTCCGGACCGACCTGACCAACAGCGTCGAGCTCACCGCCGCGGAGTGGGCCGCCCGCGGCGTGCACAAGAAGTTCACCGAGCTGGTGCTGGCACCGCTCCGTCCGCTTTTGTGAGCCAACACCCGAAATGTCGGGGGGTGACTACTCCGAGCGAGCCATTGCATTTCCACGACCGAATCCCCAAACGTGGAGGGACACCAACAAATGACCCTTGGGGGGGCAATGAAACGCACGCATCTCCGCATCGCCGCCATCCTGACCTCGTCCGCCGCCGTGGTGATGACGACCGGCGCGCTGACCGCCAGCAACGCCGACCCGTCGCCGTACCAAGTGGTGGCCAGCGGGCTGAACAACCCGCGGCACCTGTCGTTCGGACCGCACGGCGACCTCTTCGTCGCCGAAGCCGGTTCGGGTGGCCCGGGCACCTGCATCAACGGCAGCGACGGGGGCATCAACTGCTTCGGGTGGACCGGCTCCATCACCGAGGTGACCAGGTCCGGCCACCAGTTCCGGGTCCTGAACGGGCTCGGCTCTCTGGCGACCCAGACCGACGATCCCGCCACACCGACCAGCGAGGTCGGCACCCAGGCGATCGGCCCGGCCGCCGTCTCGGTCGGACGCAACGGCAGGTACGTGATCACCATGGGGCTCGGCGCCCCGACCGACCTGCGCGCCGCGCTGCCGAGGCGGGCCGGCTTCGCGACGTTGCTGTCCGGCAGCCTGCAGCGACACGGTCACGGGCACTGGTACTGGCACCGGGGCTGGCACAAGGGGCCGCGCGTGATCGCCGACCTCGGCGCCCATGAGGCGGCGACCAACCCGGTGGACAACATCGACACCGACCCCTCGTCCC
>JBOHDW010000155.1:0-5860 GCA_050700795.1 Nocardioidaceae bacterium
CGTCCGCTGCACGATCGACAGGGCGGTCTCCAGGCCGATCATCCCGAACGCCGCCGCCTGCCACTCGCAGTCCTTGTCCTCGTGCGGGTGCGGCGCGTGGTCGGTGGCGACCACGTCGATCGTCCCGTCGGCCAGCCCGGCGCGCACGGCGTCGACGTCGGCCGCCGACCGCAGTGGCGGGTTCACCTTGTAGATCGGGTCGTAGGTGGCCGCCAGCTCGTCGGTGAGCAGCAGGTGGTGCGGGGTGACCTCGGCGGTGACCGGCCACCCCTTGCTCTTGGCCCAGCGGATGATCTCGACCGAGCCGGCCGTCGACACGTGGCACACGTGCAGCCGCGAGTCGACGTGCGCCGCGAGCAGGCAGTCGCGGGCGATGATCGCCTCCTCGGCGACCGCGGGCCAGCCGCGCAGCCCCAGGCGGCCCGACAGCTCGCCCTCGTTCATCTGGGCGTCCTCGGTGAGCCGGGGCTCCTGCGCGTGCTGGGCGATCACCCCGTCGAACGCCTTGACGTACTCCAGCGCCCTGCGCATCAGCACCGGGTCGGACACGCACCTGCCGTCGTCGGAGAAGATCCGCACCCGGGCCGCGGAGTCGGCCATCGCGCCGAGCTCGGCGAGCCGTTCGCCCCCGAGCCCGAGGGTGACCGCACCGACCGGGAACACGTCGCAGTGGCCGGCCTCGCGGCCGAGCCGCCACACCTGCTCCACCACGCCGGCAGTGTCGGCGATCGGCTCGGTGTTGGCCATCGCATGCACGGCGGTGAAGCCTCCCGCCGCGGCCGCGCGTGTCCCGGTCTCGACGGTCTCGGCGTCCTCGCGTCCCGGTTCGCGCAGGTGGGTGTGCAGGTCGACGAGCCCGGGCAGCGCAACGAGCCCCTCGGCGGAGATCACCTCGACGTCGCCGCTCGCGTCGAGCGTCCCGGTCTCCGCCACCATGCCGTCGCGGAGCAGCAGGTCGGTCGGCGCCCCGCCGAGGACCCGGACCCCCTTGATCAGGTAGCTCACGATGGCTCTCCGTCCGTGGTCGCCTCATCGCCGCCGATGGCCGGCTCGCTGCCACCGAGGAGCAGGTACAGCACCGCCATGCGTACGGCGACCCCGTTGGTCACCTGCTCGACGATCACCGAGCGGTCCGAGTCGGCGACGTCGGCGGTGATCTCCATGCCCCGGATCATCGGCCCCGGGTGCATCACGATCGTGTGGTCCTGAAGAGTCGCCATCCGGCGGGCGTCGAGGCCGTAGCGGCGGCTGTACTCGCGCTGGGTCGGGAAGAACGACGCGTTCATGCGCTCGCGCTGCACCCGAAGCATCATCACCGCGTCGGCCTTCGGCAGCACGGAGTCGACGTCGTAGGAGGTCTCGACCCCCCAGGTTTCCACGCCGTAGGGCAGCAACGTCGGTGGCGCAACCAGGGTCACTTCGGCACCGAGGGTCTGCAGCAGCAGCGCGTTGGACCGGGCCACCCGGCTGTGCAGGACGTCCCCGATGATCGCCACCCGCCTCCCGTCGAGGTGCGGGCCGAGGTGCCGGGTCATCGTGAACGCGTCCAGCAGCGCCTGGGTGGGGTGCTCGTGGGTGCCGTCGCCCGCGTTGATCACGCTCGAGCGCGACCAGCCGGCGTGCGCCAGCAGGTGCGGCGCGCCCGACGCCCAGTGCCGGACCACCACGGCGTCGGCACCCATCGCCTCCAGCGTCAGCGAGGTGTCCTTGAGGGATTCGCCCTTGCTCAGGGATGAGCCCTTCGCGGAGAAGTTGATCACGTCGGCCGACAGCCGCTTGGCGGCCGCCTCGAAGGAGATCCGGGTCCGGGTGGAGTCCTCGAAGAAGAGGTTGACGATGGTCCGGCCGCGCAGGGCCGGCAGCTTCTTGATCGGCCGGTCCGCCAGCGACCGAAGCTCCTCGGCGGTGCTGAGGATCAGCTCCGCGTCTGTGCGGCTCAGGTCGCCGGCGCTGAGCAGGTGGCGGTTCACTTCGGGCTCCCCTCGTGGATGGTGACCGCGTCGTGGTCGTCGTACTCGGACAGCCGGACCCGCACGGACTCGGCCAGCGAGGTCGGCAGGTTCTTGCCCACGAAGTCGGCCCGGATCGGCAGCTCGCGGTGGCCCCGGTCGACCAGCACCGCCAGGCGTACGGCGCCCGGACGGCCCACGTCATTCATCGCGTCGAGCGCGGCCCGGATCGTCCGGCCGGAGAAGAGGACGTCGTCGACGAGCACCACGGTCTTGTCATCGATGCCACCGGCCGGGATCTCCGTGGCGAGCAAGGGCCGGGCGGGGCGGAGACGGAGGTCGTCGCGGTACATCGTCACGTCGAGCGAGCCGACCGCGACGGCCGTGCCCTCGACGTCGGCGATCTTCGCGGCGACCCTCTGGGCGAGCGGAACCCCCCGGGTGGGGATGCCGAGCAGCACCAGGTCGGCGGCGCCCTTGTTGCGCTCGAGGATCTCGTGGGCGATCCGGGTCAGGGCGCGGGAGATGTCACGCGCATCGAGGACGGTCCGGCCTGGCCCCGAAAAGTCAGAATTGCCCGGGGTGCCAGGACTGTCCGGGGTGGGGGCTGGCTGTGCACACATGAGCGAGCCGGACCTCCTTCTCCGCCTCACGGGACGGCTCGTTAAAGGATGTCGATCGAACGCGACGCTATCAGTCCCCGGGCCGACCCGACCAGGCGACCTGCCGATCCCGCGGGGGCAGTCGACCAGACGTCAGGCCAAGGACTGGAGGGCCGCCTCGACGGCCCGGTGGAACGTCGGGTAGGCGTAGGGCATCGCCAGCAGCGTGTCGGTGGGCACCTCCGCGTGCACGGCGGTCGCCAGCATCGAGAGCACCTCGCCTCCGGTCGGCCCGACCGAGGTGGCCCCCACCAGCACCCCCCGGTCGGCGTCCTCCACCAGCTTGATGAAGCCGTCGTTGCCGGCCTTGTGGATCCAGCCGCGGGTCGACGAGGCGAGCGGCGTGAAGCCCGTGCGGATCCGAAGCCCCGCCCCGCGGGCCTGGCGCTCGCTCATCCCGACAGAGCCGACCTCGGGGTCGGTGAAGGTGACGCGCGGCACGGCCCGGTAGTCGGCCGCCGGCCCCTGTTCGCCTAGGATGTCGCGAACCGCGACCGCCGACTGGTACATCGACATGTGGGTGAACGCGCCCTTCCCGGTGATGTCGCCGATGGCCCACAGCCCCTCGCCGGCCCGCATCCGCTCGTCGGTGTCGAGAGCCCGCGCCGACGGGTCCAACCCGACCGTGTCCAGGCCGATGTCGGAGAGGTTGGGATGGCGACCGGCCGCGACCAGGAGGCGCTCGGCCCGGACGGTGCCGCCGTCCGTCGAGACGGTGAAGAGCTGCCCGTCGTGGCTGACGGAGGTGACGCGTACGCCGGTCCGCACCGCGATCCCCTCCCGGGCGAAGACCTCGGCGAGGAGGTCGCCGACCTCGGGCTCCTCCGGGGGGAGCAGCCGGTCGGCGCCCTCGAGCACGGTCACCCGCACACCGAACCTCGCGAAGACCTGGCTCAGCTCCACCGCGATCGCGCCACCGCCGATGACCGCGAGGGACGCCGGCAGCTCGGTGACCCGGATGGCGTCCCGGTTGGTCCAGCACGCCGTATCCGCCAGCCCATCGATCGGGGGTACGGCGGGCTCGGTGCCCGTGTTGAGCAGGACGCCGCGGGTCGCGCGGATCGACTCACCACCGACCTCGACGGTCCGCGGCCCGGTCAGCCGGGCGTGGCCACGCACGAACCTGACCCCGGCCCGCTCCAACCTCTCGACGGCCACCCGGTCGTCCCAGTCATCGGTGGCCTCGTCCCGGATCCTGGCGGCCACCGGTTCCCAGTCCGGGGTGACCTCGCAACGTCCGGCCATTCCGGGGACCCGCCGGGCCTCGGCGAGCAGGTTGGCCGCGCGAATCATCATCTTGCTCGGGATGCATCCGTAGTAGGGGCACTCGCCGCCGACCAGCCTCTGGTCGACCCCGACCACCGTCAGCCCGGAGCCGGCCAGCTTCGAGGCCGCCGCCTCGCCGCCGGGTCCGAGGCCCACCACCACCACATCCACGTCAACTGTCATGGAGCCAACTCAACCACCTGGGCCGCTCCTGCGGTGCGCCGAGATCCCTAGGGTGGTGCCATGGCACACGGCACCCACGACTTCGAGGACGACCCCCGCAACGCACAGATTCGGATCTGGGTGAACGGCGAGCTGCGGCCACGCAACGAGGCGACCGTGTCGGTCCTCGACGCCGGCTTCGTGCTGGGCGACGGGGTGTGGGAGGGGCTGCGGGTCAGCGGCGGGCACCCGGCGTTCCTCGAGCGGCACCTCGACCGGCTCTTCACCGGCGCCCGAGTCCTGATGATCGACGTCGGCCTGACCCGTGCAGAGCTCACGTCGGCGATCTACCAGACCTTGCGTGCCAACGACATGACTGACGGGGTGCATGTCCGACTGATGGTCACTCGTGGGGTCAAGCGCACGCCGTACCAGGACCCGCGGCTCACCATCGGACCGGCGACCGTGGTCATCATCGCCGAGCACAAGGACCCGCTGCCGGCCACCGCCCTGGACGGGATCAGCCTGTTCACCACCCACGTACGCCGCGCGACGCCCGACACCCTCGACCCGAAGCTCAACGCGCACAGCAAGCTCAACGACATCCTGGCCTGCATCCAGGCCTACACGGCCGGTGCCGACGAGGCGCTGATGCTCGATCCCCAGGGCTTCGTGGCGACCGGCAACAGCACGCACTTCTTCGTCGTCGTCGGCCCCGAGGAGGCACCAGAGGTGTGGACGTCTGACGGACGCTTCTGCCTCGGCGGCATCACCCGCGGCAAGGTGCTGACCCTGTGCCACCGTGCGGGCATCACCGCACGGGAGACCACCTTCAGCCTCACCGACGTCTACGCCGCGCGCGAGGCGTTCGTCACCGGCACCTTCGCCGGGGTGGTGCCGGTCCACACCGTCGATGGCCGAACGATCGGCACCGGCGTCCGCGGGCCGGTCGTCGAGCGGCTGCAGGGGCTCTACCGGGACCTCCTCGCCGCCGATGTCGCCGGCCGCTCGGTCCCCGAGGGCGTCTGAGCAGTGGCGCCGGTGCGGGTGGGGGTCTGGTCGGGTCCCCGCAACATCTCCACGGCGCTGATGCGGGCGTGGGAGAACCGGTCCGACTGCACCGTGGTCGACGAGCCGTTCTATGCGTCGTACCTGGTCCGGACCGGGCTCGACCACCCGGTCCGGGACCGGGTCATCGCGTCCCAGCCGCAAGACCCGGACGATGTGGTCGCCGCCCTCGAGGTGCCCCCCGCGGAGGGTGTCGCGGTGACCTACGTCAAGCACATGGCCCAGCACCTCGACGAGAGCCAGGAGCTCACCTGGACGCTGGGGTCGCGGAACGTGCTGCTGATCCGCGAACCGCGGCAGGTGGTGGCCTCGTACGTGCGGTCCCGCGAGTCGTGCGAGCCCGCCGACCTCGGCGTCCTGCAACAGCTGCGGCTGCTGTCGTTCTGGCGTGCGCACGAGGCGTCGTCGCCGATCATCGACAGCGGCGACTTCCTGAGCGACCCCGAGGGCTACCTGCGCTGGTTGTGCGCCTGGCTCGGTCTCGACTTCTCCGACCGGATGCTCTCGTGGCCCGCGGGTCCTCGGCCCTCGGACGGGGTGTGGGCACCGCATTGGTACGCCGCGGTGTGGCGCTCCACCGGCTTCGAGCCGTGGCGGCCGCGCACGGTGTCGCTCTCGGCCCACGACGCCGCGGTCGCGGAGGCCTGTCGCCCCGCGTACGACGCGCTCGCGGCGGAGCGGCTGGTGCTCTGAGAACGGTCCCTCGCGGGCTACCCACCACGATGAACCGGAACTGACCACGGGGAGTTCCAC
>JBOHDW010000156.1:0-4913 GCA_050700795.1 Nocardioidaceae bacterium
GCGCGTGCCGCACCTGGGCGTCGGGCACGCCGAGCCGGCCGGTCAGGCTCGCGAGGTAGGTCGCGCTCAGCGGCCGGCCGGCCGCCGACACGATCCGAACCACCTCGCGGGTCGCCTCGTCGAGGGCGTGCCACTTCGCGAGTACGGCGACCCGCAACATGTGCGGCAGATCCGCCGGCAGCTCCTCGGCGTGCCGGTCGATCCCCCGCACCAGCAGCTCGTTGAAGTAGGCGTTGCCCGCCGACCGTCGCTGCACCGCGGCCACCAGCGCCTCGGTGGGCCGCCCCCCGAGCAGCAGGGCCAGCTGGTCGGTGGTCTCCTCGACGGTGAACCGCTCCAGCGGTACGTCGGTCACGGTGGGCATCCGCAGCATGTCGGCCAGCCAGCCGTGCAGGGGATGGCCTTCGGGCAGCTCCTCGTCGCGGTAGCTCAGCACCAGCGACAACGGGCGGTGGCGCGGGCCGGCGATCAGGTAGGCCAGCACGTCGAGCGACGTCACGTCGGCCCACTGGAGGTCGTCGATGATCAGCACCGTCGGCCGTTGGTCGGTCAGCGCGGTGACCGCGGCGTCGACGGTGGCCAGCAGCCGGGCCGAGTCCGCATCCGTCGTACCCCCGGGGGTGCGGGGCAGCAGGTCGGTGATCGTCGGCACGTCCGCGAGCAGGGCGTCCCGGTCGTCGGGCTCCGCGGCGGTCAGCCACGAGTCGAACGCCGAGGCGATCGGGAGGTAGGGCGACGACGATGCCCCGAAGTGCAGGCACTGCCCCCAGAGCAGGTGGAAGCCGTCCGCCTGCGCCCCTTGTACGACGTCGGCGACCAGCCGGGTCTTACCGACGCCGGCTTCGCCGTGCAGGAGTACGGCGCCGGGCCGGCCCTGCGCGGCACCGCGCACGACCCGCTCGAGAAGGAGGCGCTCGGTGTGACGACCCGCAAGGGCGGCCCGCGGCTCGGGGGGCTGCTGACCCAGCGTCATCACCCGCTCTCCCCTACGCCCCCGTGTGGCGAACTCCCAACTCTGAGGATGACAGGTCCGTCAATTAAGGGGGAGCGCCCGATGTGGGGGACCCCCCTTAGCGAGCATCGTTGCGATTGCCGGACGGAGATCGGGGGATCCGCTGGACGGAGTCGGAAACGGAGCGGTCGGGGGGCCGCACCACTCAGGTGGCCGGGACCGATGGGGACGGAGAACCCTGGTGTTCGGGGGTCACCAGGGCACTCCGCCCCCGCTTCTTGCCGGCCCCAGGCGTGGCCGCACCTTCATGGAGCCGCCGGAGCGCCGCCAACGCGACGTCGCGGTCGGTGGTCGACCACATCGGTGGCAGCGACCTCCGCAGGAAGGGGCCGTAGCGGGCGGTCACCAGACGGGGGTCGAGGATCGCCACCACGCCGCGGTCCGTGCTGGTCCGGATCAGCCGACCGGAGCCCTGCGCCAGCAACAGCGCCGCATGGGTCGCCGCGACCGCCATGAACCCGTTGCCTCCCGCCTGGTCCACGGCCCGTTGTCGCGCCGACATCAACGGGTCGTCGGGACGCGGGAAGGGGATCCGGTCGATGATCACCAGCTGGCAGGTGTCGCCCGGGACGTCGAGCCCCTGCCAGAGGCTGAGGGTGCCGAACAGGCACGCGTGCGGGTCCTCGACGAACAACCGGGCCAGCTCGGGCAGCTGGGCGTCGCCCTGGGCCAGCACGGTCAGATGCGGCAGCCGCTCCCGCGCGGCCTCGGCGGCCGTCTCCGCGGCCCGTCGGCTCGAGAACAGTCCGAGGGTGCGTCCGTTGGCCGCGTCGACGAGATCGACGATCTCCGCGAGCCGCGCCTCGCCGAGCCCGTCTCGGCCGGGAGGGGGCAGGTGCTGGGCTGCGTACACGATGCCCTGGTGGGGGTAGTCGAACGGCGACCCGACGTCGATCCCCCGCCACGGCAACGGTGCTTCGGCGGTCTCCCCCGCGCCCTCCGCGGAAGCCTCGATCGAGTGGTCGACGCGTTCGGTCGGCCGCAGGCCCAAGGAGGTGGCGACCGCGTCGAACTCCCCACCGAGCTTGAGGGTGGCGCTGGTGAAGACGACCGCGTTGTCGGTCAGCAGCTTGTCTCGCAACGGCCCCCAGACCTGCAGCGGGGCGACGCAGAGCACGTTGCCGCCGCGCGAGCGGTCCCGCTCGGCGAGCCAGAGCACGTCGCTGTCGGAGTGGGCGGCCATCCGCTCGGCGTTCTTGAACAGCTCCTGCACCCACCCCTTGGCCTGGGTGAGCCCCGCGTCGGGCTCGTCGCCGTCCTTCGGGAACGCCGAGACCAGCGCGCGAGCCGAGTCGCGAACCAGCACCAGGGCGTCGGCGAGGGCGCTGGGCAAGACGTCGATCCGGCCCGGCGAGCACTCGTCCAGGGCGCCCCGGAGCGCGTCGGCGCCATCGGCGAGGTCGTCGGCCTGCTCGCCCTCGACATGCTTCTGGCTGCGGCGGGCGGCCCGCTCGATCTCGGGCACCGACAGCTCGTCGGTGGCGGCCTGGGTCACCCGGGCGGTGAGCTCGTGCGCCTCGTCGACCACGACGACGTCGTACTCGGGGATCATCGGGACGCCCTCGATGGCGTCGATGGCCAGCAGCGAGTGGTTGGTGACGATCAGCTGCGACTTCGAGGCGCGCTCCTTGGCCCGCTCGGCGAAGCACTCGGTGCCGAAGGGGCACTTGGCGGCCCCGAGGCACTCGCGGTGGTTGACCGACACCTGCCGCCAGACCCGGTCGGTGTGCTTGGGGGCCGAGTCGCGGTCGCCGTACCCCTGGGAGGTGGCCTGCTCCTCCGCCCACGAGCGCAGCCGGACCACCTCGGAGCCGATCGAGCCGTCGGGTACGTCGACGAGGACCCCCTGGTCGTCCGGGACCCCCTCCCGGATGCGGTGCAGGCACGCGTAGTTCGAGCGCCCCTTGAGCACGGCGTACGACGGGGTGTCGTGCAGGACGTGCTCGGCGCCGTTGATCAGGGCCGGGATGTCGCGTTCGACGAGCTGGTGCTGGAGGGCGAGGGTGGCCGTCGCCACGACGACCCGGCGGTCGTGCAGCAGCGCGGGCACGAGGTACGCCAACGACTTGCCGGTGCCGGTGCCGGCCTGCACGAGCAGGTGCTCACCGGTCTCCATCGCGCGCGCGACCGCCTCGGCCATCTGCAGCTGTCCGGGCCGGTCCTCACCGCCGAGCGCCTCGACGGCGGCGTCGAGCACCTCGCGCACGCGCGCGTTGGCCGCCGGCTTCGGGGTCGAGCCGGGCCTGGACACGGGGGCACCCTACCCAGCCGCGGCGACCACCGGCCGTCAGATCACCGCGCCGCTGTCGGACGGGTCGCGTCCGACGCGGGTGCGGCGTACCGTCGCCCGGGTCTCCAGTGGCCAGCGCCGGTGCAGCAGTACGGCGATCGGGGTGGCGGTGAACACCGAGGAGTAGGTCCCGATGACCAACCCGGCGAGCAGCGCGATCGCGAAGTCGCGCAGGGAGTCGCCTCCCAGGACGGCCAGCGCCGCGAGGATGAACATCGAGCCGAGGCCGGTGTTCACGGTGCGCGGCATCGTCTCGATCACCGCCTCGTTGGCCACCGACGCGAACTCCCGCCCCCTGCTCCCGGCCCAGACCTCGCGGATCCGGTCGAACACGACGACGGAGTCGTTCACCGACAGCCCGATGATCGTCATCGCCGCCGCGAGGAAGACCCCGTCGATGGGCTTGCCCAGCCAGGCGAAGAGCCCCACCACCAGAACGACGTCGTGGACCATCGCCAGCACCGCGGACAGCCCGATCGTCCACTTGAACCGCAGCCCCAGATAGAGCATCTGAACGACCAGGGCGACGCCGAACGCGATCAACGCCTTGTCCCGCAGCTCGGACCCCAGGCTGGGCCCGACCAGCTCGTCGCGCTGCTTGGTTGCCCCGCCGGCGGCCTCGGCGATCGCGTGCCGGATCGTGAGCTCGCCCTCGTTGCCGAGCTGCCCGGTGCGAACGGTGATCTTGTCCCGGTCGGACTCCTGCACCACGGCATGCGGGAAGCCGGCCGCCGAAACCGCCTGTCGCGCCCGGTCTGCGGAGATCGGCTCAGCGGTGGAGTACTCCATCAGTCGGCCTCCGGTGAACTCCACTCCGAGGTTGAGCCCTCGATCGACGATGCCGCCCACCGCGACGACCAGCGCGGCCGCCGAGATCCCGAGGAACACGCGTCCCCGGCCCATGATGTCGGGGTTCTTCCGCCGCAGCCACGCGCGGACCCGTCCGGTGGTGGCCAGTCCGCTCGCCTTGACATGGGCCCCCATCCACCGGGTCCTCGCGGCCTGCTCGGTGAGCACTCTGGCGATCACCACCGCGGAGACCATCGACGCGAGCACGCCGATCGACAACGTGACGCCGAACCCCTTGACCGGCCCAGACGCCAGGAAGAACAGCAGCCCGGCGGCGAGCAGGGTGGTCATGTTGGAGTCCAGGATCGCGCTCCAGGCCTTGCCGAAGCCGACCTGGAGCGACGAGCGCAGGCCCAGCCCGTCGGCGTACTCCTCACGGGCGCGCTCGAAGATCAGCACGTTCGCGTCGATCGCCATTCCGATCGCGAGCACGAAACCCGCCAGCCCGGGCAGGGTGAGGGTGGCGCCGAGCGCGACCAGGACGGCGTACGAGATCAGGGCGTACGCCGCCAGCGCGATCGTCGCGAGCACCCCCATCAACCGGTAGACGACGGCGATGAACAGGCCGGTGAGAAGCAGGCCGAAGAGCCCCGCCTGGAACGAGGCCCCGATCGCGGCCTTGCCGAGGGTCGGGCCGACGGTCCGCTGCTCGACGACGTGCACCGGCACCGGAAGCGCACCGCCCTTGATCAGGATCGAGAGATCCTCGGCCTCCTGGGGGGTGAACGTCCCGGTGATCTGGGTGGAGCCGCCGGGGATCCC
>JBOHDW010000157.1:0-3383 GCA_050700795.1 Nocardioidaceae bacterium
CCCCGAGGACCTGGGCAAGGTGATCGGTCGAGGGGGCCGCACCGCCACCGCCCTGCGCACCGTGATCGGCGCGCTCGCCGGCAAGGGCGGGGCGCGCGTCGACTTCGTCGACGTCGATCGCCGCCGCTGAGCGCAGCGATGGCCACGCGGTGAGCGACCCGCGACTGCGGGTCGTCGTGGGTCGGATCGGCCGGGCGCACGGCCTGCGCGGGGAGGTTTCCGTCGAGCCCCGAACCGACGAGCCCGAGCGGCGGTTCGCCGCGGGTGCGACGCTGGCCACCCAGAGCCCTAACGGCGACCCGGCCGGTCACGGGCGGCCTGCGATGCTCACCGTCGCCGGCACGCGGTGGCACCAGGATCGGCTGCTGGTTAGGTTCGCGGAGGTTGCCGACCGCAACGCCGCCGACGTGGTGCGTGGGCTGCTCCTCGCCGCCGACGTGAACCCGACGGAGCGTCCCGCCGACCCCGACGAGTACTACGACCACCAGCTGGTGGGTCTCGAGGTGGTCACCGACAACGGGGGACGGGTCGGTGAGGTCGTCGAGGTGGTCCATGGCCCGGTCCAGGAGCTGTTGGCGATCCGGACCGACGTCGGCGAGCTCCTGGTCCCGTTCGTCGAGGCACTGGTTCCCGAGGTCGACCTGGTCCGCGGCCGGGTCGTCGTGGCCGACCACCCCGGGCTGCTGGCACCCCTCGACTCCGGCGGGGAGGACTGAGCATGCGCATCGACGTGGTGTCGATCTTTCCCGAGTACTTGGCGCCGCTGACCCTCGCGCTTCCCGGCAAGGCACGCGCAGCCGGCCTTCTCGACGTCCGGGTCCACGACCTTCGGGAGTGGACGCACGACCGGCACCGGACCGTCGACGACACGCCGTACGGCGGTGGTGCCGGCATGGTGATGAGGCCCGAGCCGTGGGGGGACGCCCTTGACGCCGTACTCGGTCCCGGGGGACCCGGTGACGACCCGCCCGTGCTGGTGGTGCCCACTCCGGCGGGCGAACGGTTCACCCAGGCCGTCGCCGCGGACCTGGCAACCCGGGCGTGGCTGATCTTCGCGTGCGGCCGTTACGAAGGCATCGACGAGCGGGTCGTGGACGACGCCGTGCGGCGCGTCGAGGTGCGGGAGCTCTCGATCGGCGACTATGTGCTCAACGGCGGTGAGGTGGCCGCGCTGGTGATCACCGAGGCGGTGGTGCGGCTGCTGCCCGGGTTCTTGGGCAACCCGGCCTCGCTCACCGAGGAGTCACACGGCGAGTCGGGGCTGCTCGAGTACCCGCTCTACACCAAGCCGCCCTCCTGGCGCGGGCTCGACGTGCCAGAGGTGCTCCTGTCCGGCGACCACGCCGCGATCGCGGCCTGGCGTGAGCGGGAGGCGGTACGCCGCACGGTGACTCGTCGACCGGACCTGCGGCACCCCTCGGTCCTCCGCGACGGGGCCGAGTTACGCGCCGTCGAGCCGGCCGACGTCGGGGAGCTGCTCACCCTCCAGAGGGCGTGCCTCCTCCAGGAGGCGGTGGCCAACCCCGGTCTCGACATCGAGGCGCTCACCGACACCTACGAGGACGTCCGCGGCTGGGTCGCCGAGGGGACCACGCTGGTGCTGCGTCGTGGTGGCCGCCTCGTGGCCGCCGCCCGGGGACGGCTGTCCGAAGGCAGCTGGACCATCGGGCGCCTGATGGTGGCACCGGACCTGCAAGGACAGGGTCTGGGTCGGCTCATGTTGGAGCACATCGAGCGGGCCGCGCCTCCGGAGGCGACCGGTTTCGACCTGTGTGCGTGGGCCGGGAGCGACCGCAACCAGCGGATCTACCGCAGGGCCGGCTACCGGCCGGCCGGCGCCCCCCGTGCCGGCGTGGTGCGGATGACCAAGCGGCGCCCCTGAATTTCTCCTGCGCCCCAGGGCTGTGGCAGACTTGGCACTCGGTTCGAGCGCGTCCCGGCCGTCCGTGTCACCACGGAGACCGGCGGTCCACCTGCCACAGGGGGAGCCCCGCACGGCGCCTCGCCCTGCATCACCCGACCAACTCACGAACTCCGTGGACGACCTGTGGCGGCCACAAGGAGAGACCATGGCCAACGTCATCGACACGCTCGCCGACGCTGTCAAGCGCGACGACCTCCCCCCCTTTCGCGCCGGCGACACCCTCAAGGTGCACGTCAAGGTCGTCGAGGGCAACCGCTCCCGCATCCAGCTGTTCCAGGGTGTCTGCATCCGCGTCCAGGGCTCCGGGGTCGGCCGGACCTTCACGGTTCGCAAGGTCTCCTTCGGCGTCGGTGTCGAGCGCACCTTCCCGCTGCACACGCCGATCATCGACAAGGTCGAGGTGATCACCCGCGGCGACGTACGCCGGGCAAAGCTGTACTACCTGCGCAACCTGCGTGGGAAGGCCGCCAAGATCAAGGAGAAGCGCGAGGCGACCCCGTCTCGGTGACGTCGAATGACTAGGCTCTGTGGGTGAGCCTGCCCGCCGATCACGAGGACCGCGGTCGCGCACCGTCGGAGCAGTGGACTCCCACCTCGGGTCCGGAGCCCGACGAGAAGTTCACCTTGAAATCTGGCCAGCGGCCGTTCTGGCAGGAACTGATCCTGCTCCTGGTGATCGCGATGGTGCTGGCCCTCGTGATCAAGACCTTCTTCCTGCAGGCGTTCTACGTTCCGTCCGACTCGATGGACAACACGCTGGTCCCGCACGACCGCATCGTCGTGCAGAAGGTGTCGATGTGGTTCGGGGGAGCTCCGCAGCGCGGTGACGTGGTCGTCTTCGACGATCCCGGCGGCTGGCTGCGCCCGGACGAGGAGCAGCAGCCGACCAACCCCGTCTCGCGACTGCTCGAGTTCGTCGGCCTCTACCCGACCGGGGGCCATCTGGTGAAGCGGGTGATCGGTGTGGGTGGGGACCACGTGGTCTGCTGCGACGCCGAGGGGCGGATCACCGTGAACGGTGTTGCCCTCAACGAGAAGGCCTACCTCCCGCCCGGCACCAAACCCTCGCTGATCCGCTTCGATGTGCGGGTCCCGAAGGGGTACCTCTGGGTGCAGGGGGACAACCGGGGCGACTCGGAGGACTCGCGCGCCCACTTCACCCAGGCGGACCCCGGTGGCGGCATGGTCCCGGTCACTGACGTGGTGGGCAAGGTCTTCGCCGTGGTGTGGCCGTTGGGCCGCGCCACCGTCCTGCACCGCCCCGCGACCTTCGGCTCGGTCGGTTAGCGGGGCATGATGGGATCGTCATGAGTGCGTTGCCCCGAGGGCTCACGGTACGCCGCGACGCCGGTCTCTACGGCTACGAACGGGCCCTGCGCCGGGTCGGCCTCGAGCCGGTCGCCGGTGTCGACGAGGCCGGCCGCGGCGCCTGCGCCGGGCCGCTGGTGGTGGCGGCGGT
>JBOHDW010000158.1:0-3494 GCA_050700795.1 Nocardioidaceae bacterium
GGCAAGGAGCGGGTCTTCGTGCTCTTCGGTGACAGCGACGACGCGGACCCGGCAGAGACCGTCTACCTGTCGCAACGAGACGTGCGCGAGCTCCAGTTCGCGAAGGCCGCCATCTCCACGGGATGGACGCTGCTCCTCGAGGAGCTCGGCCTCGGGCACGACGACGTACAGCAGGTGTTGCTGGCAGGTTCGTTCGGCAGCTACCTGTCCCCCGCGTCCGCCGTACGCATCGGGCTGGTGCCGAAGCTCCCCGTGCTGCGGATCGTCTCCGCCGGCAACGTGGCCGGCGAGGGCGCCAAGATGAGCCTGCTCAGCGTCCGGGAACGCACCGGCGCCCTGGCCCTGCTGGAGGAGGTGCGCTACGTCGAGCTCTCCGACCGGACCGACTTCAACGACAAGTTCGTCGACCTCCTTGCGTTCCCCGCATAGCGCAACGGTGGCGGTGGTCGCGTGCGGGGCGATCGCTCAGCCGTGCGCCGAGATCGTCGCGCGCCGCGAGTGGCCGGTCGACGTGTGGCCGCTGCCGCCGCTCCTGCACAACTCCCCCGCGCGCATCGCCGGGGCGGTCGAGCGGTTGGCCGACGACCTGGGCGACCGTTACCAGACCATCGTCGTGGGGTACGCCGACTGCGGCTCGTACGGCGCCGTCGACGAGCTGTGCGAGCGCAGGGGCTGGCGACGCCTTCCCGGCTTGCACTGCTACGACGTGTTCGCCGGACCGGAACGACTGCGGGAGATGTTCGAGAAGGAGCCCGGTACCTACCTGCTCACCGACTTCCTGGTCCGTTCGTTCCATCGGCTGGTGACCGTCGAGCTCGGCCTCGACCGCTACCCCGAACTGCGCGAGGAGTACTTCGGCCACTACCGCCGGGTGGTCTGGCTCGCCCAGCAGCCCGATGACGAGCTGCGTGAGATGGCGCGCGCCGCGGCCGGGATCCTCGGCCTCCCGCTCGCGGTCGTCGACACCGGCCACAGCGGGCTCGAGGCGGCCCTGTCCGAGCTGGTGGGTTGAGCCCGCACCCACCACGACGGGCAACCACCGACCACGTGGAACTCCCCGTGGTCGGTTCCGGTTCACCATGGTGCCATGGTGAAGCGCCGGCTCAGACCGACTCGGTCAGCGACTGCAGGTAGCTGGTCCGCCAGGCCTCGGTCTCGGCGATCTGGTTGAACGTGTAGACGTGCACCCCGGTGATGGCGAACTCCGGGTTGGACAGCCGGGACGCACACTTCTCCAGGAACCGCTCGCCGGTGAACCCACCGGGCGCGGCCAACCGAGCCAGGGTGCCCTTGTGCTTGGCGAGGAACCGCGTGGAGTCGCCCACCCCGATCCGGGTGGCCATCGAGAGCAGCTTGGTGCGGTCCACCGGCCCGGGGATGCCCAGCAGCATCGGCAGCCCGACGCCGCGCGAGCGCAGCCGGCGTACCCACTGCTCGATCGTGCGCGGGTCGAAGTTGAGGTTGCTCACGATGTAGGTGGCGTAGCGGCGCTTGTCCCACATCGACTGGATGGTCAGGTCGTCGCTGATCGTCGGATGTGAGTCGGGGTATCCGGTGATCCCGACGTCCGGGAACGGGTCGCCCATCGCCTTGAGGTCGTCGAGCAGGTCCAGCGCGGCGGTGTACGTGCCGGCCGGCGGGTCCTGGTCCCCACCGGGCACGAAGACGTTGTCGATCCCGCCGGCGCGCATCCGTGCGGTGATCTCCTCGAGCTCGGCCCGGCCGCTGATCATCCGCGCCGCGAGGTGGGGTACGACGTGGTAGCCGTCGGCGGCCAGCACCTCCGACAACGCGAGCGTGTCCTCGAGTCCGCGCCTCGGCGAGGCGGTGACGGTGACGGTGCGACCCACCGGAAGATGGGTGCGGATCGTATCCGCGATCGTCGGGGTCGGCAGGATCTCGTAACGGGCCGACTCGAGCAGCCGGGCCAGGTACTGGGCCGAAGCGTTGTTGCGCATGATGCACTCGGTTTCGGGATACGCAATGGGGTGCCCCCAGCGTAGCGCCGCCTGCCCGGCCGACGCCAGCGAGTCGCCGCCCCGGCAGCGGTCGGCTCGCCTCAGTCGGTGCTCAGCCGGAACAGCGAGTGCTGGGTGCCCTGGTCGGACCAGGCCGAGAAGCCGAGCGCGTGCAGCGGCGCCAGGTTCGACATCACGTCCGGGTCTCCGTGGGACAGGCTTCGGGCGAGCCGGTCCACCCAATGCGAGGCGTCGAAGTTGACGTAGAAGACCGAGGACGCAGCGGCGGCGTTCGGCACCACGGAGATGAAGGTGGGGTCCTGGCCCAGTGAGCCGGAGCCGGCCAGCGTGCCGACGTAGCCGGGGTCGAGCCCGACGGCGACCACCCCGTCACCACGACGCACCGCCAGCCGCTCGCCGGGCGGCAGCAGACGCTGCACCTTGGCCAGCGGAGGCAGGATGCGTGCGGGGTCGCCGGTGATCCGCAGCCCCACGGGGAGGCTGCTCGGGTCGGTGTGCGGGCCGAGCGAACCGAGGTTGGCCGAGGAGTCCACCGACAGCGTCACCGCGTTGCCGAACAACGCCTGCACGTCGGCCGGGATGGACAGTCCGGTCTGCGCCTCGATCCCGTGGATCGTCTTGTTGATGATCGCGTTCGAACCGCCGGCGTGGCGCAACCTGCGCAGCGAGGTACGCGCCCAGTCGTCCGAGAGGCCGGCCCCGATGGCCACGGCCGTGGACGCGGGCAGCCGGGTCACGTCCGCGGGGTGGGACGAGGTGGTGCCGGCCGTCGTACCCATGGCCGACTCGACCTCGATGGTGCCGTCGTGGAACCGCAGCACGGCGGCGCCGCCCTTGAAGGTGCGGTACGCCTTGAGCAGCTGGGCGTCGGAGCCGTTGGTCATCGATCCCAGCTTGTCGGCCAACAACCGCTCGGCACCGGGGGCGACGTAGGCCGTGAGCACACCGGGCCCGCCGACGCTCGAGGTCCACTTCTGGAAGTTCGGGTCGTCCTGGAGCGACCCGGCCGCGACATCCGCCGCGACGGTGGTGGCGTGCTGCTGGTTGTCGCTGAGGAGCAGGTAGTCACCGACGAAGGCGACCCCGACGTGGTCCGCGCCGTGGTCGCAGCCGTCCAGGGCGGAGACGCCCTTGCTCGCTGCGGTCCGGTCACTCACCTGGACCGCCACGACCGGGATGACCGCATTGCTCCCGGAGGGTACGGCGGCCGCCGCGATCCTGTTGCCGATCCACGGGGCGATGTCTCGGTCGTAGGTGACGCCCGGGCACTCGCCACCCTTCTGCACCTGGTCGAAGAACCAGCGCTTGAGGTCGCCGCGGTTGCCGATGTTGAGTGACTTGGCCAGGCCGGGGAAGCGTCTGAGGGTCCGCAACGCCTCGATCTTCTGACCCGCCGAGGGGTCGAGGTCGATGCTGACGTACCCCACCGCCGTCGATGGGATCGCGGTCGCCGGCGCGGCGCCGCCACCGGACAGGAAGGAGAACAGTCCCCAGCCACCGGCCGCCAGCGCCGCC
>JBOHDW010000159.1:0-8132 GCA_050700795.1 Nocardioidaceae bacterium
GAGATCGGTCCGACCTGCCACTACGTGATGGGCGGCGTGCGGGTGAACGCGGACACCGAGGAATCGACCGTCGAGGGCCTCTACGCCGCAGGAGAGGTCGCCGGCGGGATGCACGGTGCGAACCGCCTCGGCGGTGATGTCGACGTCGGCGAGCTCCTTGAACTGGTGGTACATCGACGGCAGCCGACGCCGGATGAACTCCGGGGTACGCCGCGACGCGATGTCGAGATACACCCCACCGTGCGGTGAGCCGCGGCCGGCCTTGATCTCGGAGTTGATCGCCCGCGCCACCTCGTCACGGGGCAGCAGCTCGGGCGGGCGG
Source organism: Nocardioidaceae bacterium (assembly GCA_050700795.1). Lineage (GTDB taxonomy): Bacteria > Actinomycetota > Actinomycetes > Propionibacteriales > Nocardioidaceae > JBOHDW01. Next base: position 323 of record JBOHDW010000159.1, read on the forward strand.
CGGTGGGTCTTCTTGTCGGTGTACCAGCCCTCCGCCTCCTCGATGGTGTCGGCGGTCTCGCTCTTGAAGTACTCGGGGATGTAGTTGAACATGAACCGCTCACCCTCGGCGTTCTTCAGCACCCCGCCGTCGCCGCGGACCGACTCGGTGACCAGCAGCCCCTTCACCGACGGGGGCCACACCATCCCGGTCGGGTGGAACTGGACGAACTCCATGTTGATCAAGGACGCGCCGGCCCGCATCGCGAGAGCGTGCCCGTCACCGGTGTACTCCCACGAGTTCGATGTGACCTGGTAGGACTTGCCGATCCCGCCGGTGGCCAGCACCACGGTCGGGGCCTCGAACGCCACGAAGCGGCCGGTCTCGCGCCAGTACGCGAACGCGCCCTGGATCGAGGGCCTCGACCCCGTCCGGTCGACCAGGAGCTGGGTGACGGTGCACTCCATGAACACGTCCAGGCCGAGCGCGACGGCGCGCTGCTGGAGCGTGCGAATCATCTCCAGCCCGGTGCGGTCACCCACGTGGGCGAGCCGGGCGTAGCGGTGCCCACCGAAGTCCCGTTGCGAGATCAGCCCTTCGGGAGTGCGGTCGAACAGCGCCCCCCACTCCTCCAGCTCGAGCACCCGGTCGGGAGCCTCCAGGGCGTGCAGCTGGGCCATCCGCCAGTTGTTGAGCATCTTGCCGCCGCGCATCGTGTCGCGGAAATGGACCTGCCAGTTGTCGTCGGGGTAGAGGTTGCCCATCGAGGCGGCGATCCCGCCCTCGGCCATCACGGTGTGTGCCTTGCCGAGCAGCGACTTGCACACCACGGCGACCCGGGCGCCGGCGTCGTGGGCGGCGATCGCGGCCCGGAGGCCGGACCCGCCCGCACCGATCACCACGACGTCGTACTCGTGGCGCTCGATGCCCGTGTCGACACCGGCGTCCATCCGGTTGCCGGTCATCGGGTGGCGGCTGTCCTCCGGGCCGGTCGTGCTCGTCGTATCCATCAGAAGAACCTCGGGTCGGAGAAGGCGCCGGTGGACAGCAGATAGACGTACAGGTCGGTGAGCGCCACCGAGAACAGCGAGAGCCAGGCGTAGCGGGCGTGTTCGGCGTTGAGCTTCGACACCAGCGTCCAGGCGCGGTAGCGGATCGGGTGCTTGGAGAAGTGCCGCAGCCGGCCGCCGACGATGTGCCGGCACGAGTGGCACCCCAACGTGTAGAGCCAGAGCAGCACCACGTTCACCCAGAAGAAGACGGTGCCCAGCCCGACGTGGCCCCAGTTGCCGTTGGAATCTCGCAACGTCAGGACGGCGTCGTAGGTGAGAACCAGGGCGACCAGGACCGCGGCGTACCAGAAGTAGCGGTGGACGTTGTTCAGGATCAGCGGGAACCGGGTCTCACCCGAGTAGCGCGCGTGGGGCTCGGCGACGGCACAGGCGGGCGGGCTCAGCCAGAACGACCGGAAGTACGCCTTGCGGTAGTAGTAGCAGCTCAGCCGGAAGCCGAGCGGGAAGATCAAGATGAGCAGCGCGGGCGACAGCTGCCACCAGGAGAACGGGTGCCCGAAGTCGGAGGAGCCGGCCTGGCACTTGTCGGTCAGACAGGGCGAGTAGAACGGTGAGAGGTACGGCGACGAGTAGTAGTGCGTTCCGGCGAAGGCGCGCCAGGTCGCGTAGATGACGAACGCGACGAAGACGACGAACGTGACGGCGGGGTACAACCACCAGCGGTCTTGGCGAAGGGTCTTCTCCGCGACCTGTGCGCGGCCCGGACCTCGGACTCCTGTCGTCGACATCGATCTCCTCGCTGGCGGACGTTTCGGCGCAGTCGGCGCGCCGCGCCACCAGCCAGCACCCTAGTCCCGGTCCCGGGGCGGGCAGGAACGGCCCTCACGAGAGATAGGTCACCCCCGGTGCGGTCGGCCGGGCTCTCGTCGGCGATGCTCCGAGCCGGCCCGGCTCAGAACCAGCGGCCGAGCTCGAGCGCCACGCCGTCGTTGTCGACGGTCTCCGTGACGTCGTCAGCGGCGTCTTGCACCTCGACCGACGACTGTCCCATGGCGACCCCGCGACCGGCCCACCGGAGCATGTCGATGTCGTTGCGCCCGTCGCCGATGGCGAGGACGTCGGACCGGTCGACACCCAACCGGTCGCAGACCTCGGCCAGCCCCGACGCCTTGGTGATGCCTTCGGGGGCGAGGTCGAGCCAGGCGGTCCACCCGATGAAGTAGTTGGTCCCCTGGAGCCCGACCTTCTCGGCGAGCGCGACGAACTCCTCCTCCGAGGAGTGCGGGTCGCGGATGATCACCCGGGTCACCGGCTCGGCCACCAGCTCGGCGACCGGCTCGATGGTGATCCGGCCCGAGATCTCGCCCTCCGGGAAGGGGCGGTTCACCCGATAGCCGACCCCGACCTCTTCCACGGCCACCATCGCGTGGGGAACATGCTCCATGAGCAGCTCGACGATCTTGCGCGCGTCGAAGGTCACCGCGCTCAGGACCCGGACCGGAGGGTAGCCGAAGATCACCGACCCGTTGCTGGCCACCGCGAGCACCTCGTCACTGCCGATCGGGAGGCCGAGCTGGTCGAGGACGTCGGTGATGGCGAAGGTGGAGCGTCCGGTCGCCACCACGACGTGGGCGCCGGACAGCGCCGCCCTGCGGACGGCTTCGAGGACCGCGGGACGCACGCGCTCCTCGACGTTGCCGGTCTCGGGCACCGGCGCGTAGAGCGTCCCGTCGACGTCGAGAGCCACCAGGCGCGGCGGCCGGTCCGCGCCGTACGGACGTGTCGGGGCCACTCAGGCCACGACCGGCTTCAGCACCTCTGTGCCGCCCAGGTAGGGGCGGAGCTCTTCGGGAATCCGGACCGAGCCGTCCGCCTGCTGGTGCGTCTCGAGCAACGCCACGATCGTCCTGGGCACCGCGCAGAGCGTTCCGTTGAGGGTGGCCAGCGGCACCGTGCGGTCGCCGAACCGGCCGCGGATGTCGAGCCGCCGGCTCTGGAAGTCGGTGCAGTTCGAGGTGCTGGTCAGCTCGCGGTAGCGGCCCTGCGTGGGGATCCAGGCCTCGCAGTCGAACTTCCGCTGCGCGGACAGCCCGAGGTCTCCCGCGGCGACGTCGATCACCCGGAACGCCAGTCCCAGCCTGGTGAGGAACTGTTTCTCCCAGTCGAGGAGCCGGCGGTGCTCGGCGTAGGACTCCTCGACCGTCGTGTAGGTGAACATCTCGACCTTGTCGAACCAGTGCACCCGGATGATGCCCCGCGTGTCCTTGCCGTGTGAGCCCGCCTCCTTGCGGAAGCACGGGCTGAAGGCGGCGTAGCGGCGGGGCAGGGTGGCGGGGTCGAGGATCTCGTCGGAGTGGTACGCCGCGAGCGGCACCTCCGACGTGCCGACCAGGTAGAGCTCCTCGCCCTCGATCCGGTAGACGTCGTCGGCGGCCTGGCCGAGGAAGCCGGTGCCCTCCATCGCGCGCGGCTTGACCAGGGTCGGCGGGACCACCGTGGTGAAACCGTTTGCGCGGGCCTGGTCGAGCGCCATGTTCACCAGCGCGAACTCCAGGTCCGCGCCGGGGCCGGTCAGGTAGTAGAAGCGGGCACCCGACACCTTCGCGCCCCGGTCGAGGTCGATCGCGCCCAGCAGCCGTCCGAGCTCGACGTGGTCGCGCGGCTCGAAGTCGAACTGCCGCGGCTCACCGATCGTCTCGAGCACGACGTAGTCGTCCTCGCCACCGGCGGGAGCCTCGTCGGCGGCGGGGTTGGGAATCGCCAACATCGCGTCCCGGTAGGCCCGCTCGGCCTCCACCTGCGCCGCCTCCGCCCCCTTCACGGTGAGCGCCAGCGCCTTGGTGCGCTCCAGGAGCGCCCGCCTCTCCTCTGCGGAGGTGTCCCGGGCCGCGATGCGCTTGCCGAGCGTCTTCTGCTCCGCGCGCAGGCGCTCGAACTCGGCGATCGTGGTGCGTCGGCGCTCGTCGGCGGCCAGCGCGAGGTCGACCACCTCGGGGCCGAGGCCGCGCTTCTCCTGGGCGGCTCGGATCGTGTCCGGATGCTCCCGGAGCAGGCGTGGGTCGATCACACCCCCAGCGTATCGGCGCAGCCCGGTGTGCCGTCCCGGCCCTCACTTCCGCGGCGCGACCAGGCTCCACATCGTGTGGAAGTTGCGCAGGTACGCCCGCACGAGCCGGTCCCCCTCGATCCGGAGGATCACCTCGTCGTTGACCAGGGACCGGTTGGTCCAGTTGTGCGAGCCGGTCCAGACGAAGTTGGCCGAACGGTCCTTCCCGAGTACGCCGGAGAGGACCATCACCTTCTCGTGCACGCGACGTCCCGAGTCGTCGCTGTTCAGGGCGCGGACCCCCGCCCGGACCAGGAGGTTCTTGACCTGCCGGCCGATGCCGACGCCGTACAGCACCTTGATGTTGCACCCTTGCCCGTCGAGCCGGATGACCTGGTGGGCCAGCTCCAGACCGCGACTGCCGTTCCACGCATGCATGGCGATCCGGATCACCGTGCGGTGCCGCCTGTCCCCCGCGTGCCGCGCGCCCGTGCAGTGCACGTGGGCGAGTCGCTGCGCGATGGGGTCGACGGCCTTCGGGCCATCCGGGAGTGGGGAGATGACCATGCGCATCCCCTCACCCGCACCCCGCATCCTGAGCTCACTTTGCGGTCGGTCCAGCTTCATCAGCCGGAACCAGCGCGTCACCTGTCGGTAGAGCCGCGGGTCCTGGACCGAGTACAGGTCGTTCCACTGCTTGCGCGCGTTGAACTTAGTGAAGTTGACCGACCCGATCATGACCAGGTCTCGCCGGTGCCCGACATCGGAGAAGGTGATGAACTTCGCGTGCTGGTTGCCGGATGAGCCGCGGCACGAGCGGTGACATGTCTTGAGGAAGCTGCGGTGGTGGGGGTGGATGCCGAGCTCGGCCCGCACTCGGCGTACCGACTTCCACCGAGCCGCATGGCCGTCGACGACCACCTGCACGGAGACCCCGCGCCGGTGCGCGTTGATGAGTGCCGTCGCGGTGGAAGGCATCGCGAAGGAGTACTCGGCGAGCCGGATCGTCGAACCGGGCACGGCGCGCCGGATCGCCTCGTTGATGTGGTGCACCAGCCGGAACTGCGCGGTTCGCTTGCCGAGCGGGTCGTTGAAGAAGGCATGACCCGGCAACGCCTTCACCGGGGCGCGGCGGGCCGGGCCTCCGCCCGGAAGGTGCGCGGGGATCGCGGCCTGCAGGCCCACCTGCTCGCCCACGGATGCGGTTCCGGGAGCGCCCGAGACGCTGGGCCCCGGCCACCCGAACCCCAGCACCAGCAGCGGCGCGACCAGCACGCCGAGCAGGGCACGACGGCGGCGCGACATGGGTGCTCCGTACTTGAGGGGCGGGCCTTCCATGCTACGGGTGCGACTGTCGAGCCGGGGGCGATGAGTTAGGCATACTTGGGCGTTCGCCCATCGGAGGCGCCGAGGAGAGCCGTGCCGTTCACCAGCCTGACCCGGCGTCGCGTCCTCGTAGGCGCGATCGCGTGCACGCTCGTCGTGCTGGCGCTCGCCGTGCTCGTGCGCGTCGACATGGCGGGCCTCGGCCGGCTCGACACGAGGCTCGGGCGCGACCCGCAGGCGTGGTCGGTCGATCACCCCTGGCTGGTGCACCTGCTCCGGGCGATCCAGCTCGCGTTCTCCACGATCCCCTCCATCGTCGTGACCGTGCTTGTGGGGGTGTCGTTGTGGGCGCGCGGGCACCGCCGGGCGGCGTACTGGGCGGTCGCGGTGATGGCGGTGACCTCGTTGACCACCCAGCTGCTCAAGGTGGTGCTGCACCGGGCGCGTCCGGTGTGGCCGGTGCCGGTCGAGCGGGTGTCCGGGTACGCGTTCCCGTCGGGCCACTCGTCGGCGGTCGCCGCGGGCGCCGGGATCGCGATCGTCCTCACGACGATGCTGGTACGCCGCCGCGGGGTGCGCCGGCCGGTCATCGGAGTCGCCCTCCTGGTCGCGGTGGTGGTCGGCCTCGACCGGGTGTTCCTGGGGGTGCACCACCCCTCCGACGTGGTGGGCGGGTGGGCCCTCGGCGGCTTCTGGGTGCTGGCCACCCTCTCCGTGTTCGACCTGGGGCCTCGCCACCGAACCGTCCAGGCGCTGCCCAGCGCCGTACCGACCACCAAGAAGCTCGCGGTGGTGCTCAACCCGGCCAAGGTCGAGGACCCGGGTGCGTTCCGGGCGATGGTCGAGCAGATGGCGGCCGAGGCCGGCTGGACCCGTCCGTCCTGGTACGAGACGACGGTTGCCGACCCGGGCCGGTCCATGGCCGAGCGGGCGGCGATCTCGGGCGCCGAGCTGGTCGTGGTGTGCGGCGGGGACGGGACCCTGCGCACCGTGTGCGCCGAGCTGGCCGGCACCGGGGTGTCGGTCGGGGTCGTGCCCGCCGGGACCGGCAACCTGCTGGCTCGCAACCTCGGGATCCCGCTGTACCTGAGGGCGGCCGTCGACGTCGCCCTCAACGGGCAGGACCGGGCGGTCGACCTGGTCCGGGTCTCCGGGGACGGCATCGAGGACGACGAGCACTTCCTTGTGATGGCCGGGATGGGTTTCGACGCCGCGATCATGGCCGGCACCAACGAGCAGATCAAGGCGAGGGTCGGCTGGCTCGCCTACGTCGTCTCCGCAGCCCGCAACCTGATGTACCCGGCCGTGCGGCTCGAGGTCTGCCTCGACGACGGGGAGTGGACCCGCCATCGTGCCCGGACCGCGGTGATCGGCAACGTGGGCTACCTGCAGGCCGGGATGCCGCTGATCCCCGACGCGGCCATCGACGACGGCCGGATCGACGTGGTCCTGCTCAACCCGCAACGGTTCGTCTCGTGGATCCCGCTCGCGCTGCGGGTGCTCTCCAAGGCACGCCGTACCGACGACACCGTCAACCGGATGACCGGGCGTTCGGTGGCGATCCGTGCCGCCCACGACACCCCCCGGCAGATCGACGGCGACCCGATCGCCCCCGGCAGGGAGCTGGTCGCCGTCTGCCTTCCCGGGCGGCTCCTGATCCGGGTACCGCGCTGACCGAGCCGGCGTCGGGATACCGTGAGAGTCGTGACGGCCGATAGCACCTCCCCCGTGATCCGGTTCACCTCCACCGTCGCGGGTCCTCGGGACCGAGGCGTCGAGTTCGGCGAGCGGTTCGCCCCCGAGGTCGCCGCCACGGTCGCGTCGTACCGCACCCTCTTCGCGGCGTACGGCGGTCCGCGGTTCGACTTCCGGCACTGGGCCGAGCGGGCCTGGGAGGCCATCGAACGGCTCACCCCCGAGTACGCCGAGGAGATCGCGGGCATCGCCGCTGGCGCGCGCCGCGACGTGGTCGAGGTGGCCGCCATCAACGCGCGCACCGAGCTGCTCGTCGCCGCGGGGGCGGTCGCCGCGACCGAGTGCTCCACCGTGGTCACGCTGCCGGCGGACGGGCCACCGGTCGCCGTACAGACGTGGGACTGGTACGACGCGATGGCCGACGGCTGGCTCGAATGGACGATCCCACATCCGGACGGCCGGGTGCTGCGGACCGTGACGGAGTACGGCATGCTCGCCAAGATCGGGGTCAACGGCGCCGGCCTCGGCGTGATGCTCAACATGCTGCACCACGCGAACGACGAGCCCGCCCTCGCCGACGACCGGATCGGCTTCCCGGTGCACCTGCTCAGCCGGACCCTGCTCGACCGCGCGGAGTCGCTGAAGGACGCGCTCGCGCTGACCGCCGAGGTCGCGACGACCGCGTCGACCTCGCTGACGGTGGCGGACCGCGAGTCGCATGCCGCTACGATCGAGCTCTTCCCGGGTGGGC